>JASHPA010000186.1 GCA_030038365.1 Nitrososphaerales archaeon | reverse complement strand
ACGCACGTTAAGGAAATCGCCTTCAAAGGAGCCATCCACAACAACAAGATGGAACGGATGAATGGGGAGGTTCGGGACAGGGAAAAGACGATGCGCGGGCTAAAGACGAAGGACACGCCAATCCTGAAGGGTCTCCAAATCTACCACAACTTCGTAAGGCCGCACGAAGGGCTGAACGGAGACACGCCCGCCGAGAGAGCGGGGATTAAGGTCGAAGGCACGGACAGATTCATGACTCTGATTCAGAACGCTCAGCACCAGCGACGCAACACCGAGAAGGGCGAGCACCTATGAACGCAACAGAACCCTCAAAGACATCCGAATTTTTATATACAACTCGAAGTTGTATAGCCGGCGTGGTGTTATAAGACAATATGTCTACAACCGCTATTCCGGCTGTCACTTCTGGCGGTACTCCCGTTCTCATCCTGAAGGAAGGGAGCAGCCAGGCCAAGGGTAAGGAAGCTCAGAGGAACAACATCCAGGCTGCGAAGCTCATCTCCGAGATCGTAAGGAGCTCGGTGGGTCCCCGCGGTATGGACAAGATGCTAGTCGACTCGCTCGGCGACGTGACCATCACCAACGACGGGGCTACCATGCTCAAGGAGATAGACGTCCAGCATCCCGCTGCGAAGATGCTGGTAGAGGTATCGAAGGCCACAGACAACGAGGTAGGCGACGGGACGACATCCGCTGTCATCCTCGCAGGCGCGTTGCTCGAGAAGGCGGAGGAGCTCATCGACAAGGGTGTCCATCCAACGATTATCGTCGAGGGGTACAACAAGGCCGCTCGCAAGGCGGTCGAGTTCCTGGATGAATTCGCGGAGAAGGTATCGCCTACCAACAAGGAATGGCTAGTAAAGATCGCAAGGACCAGCATGCAGACGAAGCTCGTCTCGCGCGAGGCGCAGGAGCTCGCAGAGCTTGTCGTCGCTGCTGCCCTCCAGGTGGCAGAGAAGCGCGGCGACTCCTACAAGGTCGACATCGGCACCATCAAGGTGGAGAAGAAGCCGGGCGGTTCCCTTGGAGAGACAAAGCTAGTCAAGGGTTTCGTCCTCGACAAGGAGGTCGTACATTCGGGCATGCCGAAGAAGATTGAGAACGCCAAGATTGCGCTCGTCAACGCCGCGTTCGAGATAGAGAAGACCGAGTTCGACGCGAAGCTGAACATCAGCGACCCGTCGATGATGAAGAAGTTCCTCGACGAGGAGACGAGGATGCTGAAGGATATGGCCGACAAGGTCGTCTCCGTCGGCGCCAACGTCCTCGTGTGCCAGAAGGGCATCGACGACATCGCGCAGCACTACCTTGCCAAGGCCGGCGTCCTCGCGGTGAGGCGGGTCAAGGAGAGCGACATGACGAACCTCGCCAAGGCGACAGGCGCCAGGATAGCGAACAACTTCGAGGACCTGACCGACAAGGACCTCGGCAACGCCCAGCTCGTAGAGGAGCGCAAGGTCGAGCAGGACAAGTGGCTCTTCATCGAGGGCGCCAAGAACCCCAAGGCCGTCACGATACTAATCAGGGGAGGCACCCAGAGGATAGTCGACGAGGCTGAGCGCTCGCTTCACGATGCGCTCATGGTGACGAAAGACGTCATCGAGAGGCCAGCAATCGTGGCCGGAGGCGGAGCGCCCGAGGCCGAGATAGCGACCGCGATTCTGAAGTGGACCGACAAGCTCAGCGGAAGGGAGCAGCTCGCAGCCCAGAAGTTCGCCGAGGCCCTCGAGACGATCCCGATAGCTCTCGCTACCAACGCCGGGCTCGACCCCATCGACACGATGGTCGACCTCAGGGCGAAGCACGCCGAAGGCGGCAAGTGGTTCGGGGTCGAGGCGAAGGAGGGCAAGGTCATGGACATGTACAAGGAGCAGGTCATCGAGCCCCTCGCGGTCAAGAACCAGATAATCAGGTCGGCGACCGAGGCCGCGAACATGATCCTGCGCATCGACGACGTCATCGCCTCTGGCAAGTCCAAGGGCGCCGGCGGTCCCCCACCGGGAGCAGGCGGTCCTGGTGGAATGGGCGACTTCGAGTAGAACTCCTCCGATCCCACGCCAACCGTGGGATCACCCGTCCTCTTTTTCTTCTCCAGAACCGCCAGAGTATTTTCCTTTCTTCATCAGTGGCGTGACGACGGCGCCGGCAAGTCCAAGGATGGCTAGTATGGCGAACGCGAGGTTCATCCTGGCATAGCCATTCCCTATCACCAGCAGCGTTATCGCGGGTCCTATCACGTTGCCTCCCATAAGGCCCAGGCCCCAGACCAGGCCGTTAGCCGTCGTCCATGAGGACTGCGGGACATAATCCGAAGTTAGGCTGAGGAGGGTCGGGAAGGTGCTGTAACTGAAGAAGCCGAACATCGTGATTAAGGCGATGGCGACGTATCCTTGGGTCGCGATGTACCCAAGTACCGCCAGCCCGGCTCCGGCGGAACTGAGACCAAGGACATACCTCTTGTCTAGCCTTTCGACGAGGACGCCGAACAACATCTGGCCGGGGATTGCGCCGAGGTATGTGGCCGCTATGGTCAGACCGAGTATCGAGCCGACGCCCTCACCCCTCACGAAGGTGATGTAGGTCGGCAGCCACACCGAGACGCCGGTGTTCGCGGCGGACCTGACGGCGGTTATGGCCGTCAGCGTGACCAGTTTCCTCGTAAGGACCGCGCGGATGCCGGCTGACTGACCGCTGGAACCAGACTCGGGTTTCTTGTATCCGTTCAGGCCGAACCATATCGCCGCCGCCCCGCCCAACGCACAGACAGACATCAAAGCGAGGGTGTCTCTCTGCGATATGAGCAGGGCGATCGCCAGGAAGAGCGGCGGGAAGATGGCCGAGCCGAGGACGCCCATCGAACCATTGACTCCCATCGCCCTCCCCCGCGTGCTCAGCCCGAACGATGTCTGCACTATCGAGGCCGCTATGGGATGGTAGAACGCGCTCCCGAACCCGGCGACGACGGCGACACAGGCCACAGCGAAGTACAGCAGCCCTCCGTTCGGGAACCCGAGGGCCAGGTCAAACCCGAGGAACGAGAGCGAGATTATCGCGATGCCGCTGGCCATCATCCTCCCCTGCGAGCCGCTCCTGCTGGCGAGATGACCGACGAAGAAGTTGAGCAGCGCCGAGGACGAGTAGAACGAGACGGATATGAGCGTGACGACTACTGGAGGCGCCTGTTTTTGGTTCTCGATGATGTCGGCTATGAGGGGGATTAACGTGACCCAGCCGTCGTTCACGAGATGGCCGAGGGAAGTGAACGCAAGTGCGTGCCATCTGCTGATCGACCGGCTACGTTCCAATCCCGCACCGGCAGAGGCTGGACGGGTTAAGGGTTGCCCAGCAGTCTACTGCGTCTTCCAGCGCCCCGCGTAGGCGAGGACGTCGATCTGCGACCGCACGACATCGTCCCTCTTGAGCTGGCGAGAGTCCACGAAGCGCAGCTCGCGCCACACGTCGCTCTTCGGCACCGTCTCCCTCTCGCCAGTGAAGATGAACCCAATGTCCCAGTGGTTCTCCTTCCCCGACGTGTCGACGAAGGTGAGCGGCCCCGAGACCTTCATCCCCTGGACGTGGAGCTGCTCCCTGAGAATCCTCCTTGCCGCCCCCTCCGGCGTCTCGTACAGCATCAGGTGGGACGACGGAAGCATCCAGCCCCCGCTGTGACGCTCCACCCTCTTGGCGTCGAGCGCGCCTATGTGGTCCCAGTTCCCCCTTCTGTCTATCCTGCCCATCAGGATGCTCTCGGGGTCTTCACGCCTCGAGATGATCAGGAACGCGGATATGCACATGCCTCCCTCTGGCATCTTCCTCATCCTCGGCGGAGAGGCGGTCGTGCTGAACGCGGCGAACCTTCTCTCGGTGACCATCACGGGTTCTTCTCCAGGTAGCGGGTGATCCCCATCACGTTCGTCCTGATGGATATATCCGCGTACGTGGGAAACCGGTCTTCCGGCAGCCCCGACTCGCGTGAGACCATGGTCTTGAGCTCCCGCGTCATCTGGTCCTGAGACATGCCCTTCTGCCTCATGCCCCTCACGAGCGAGACCCAGTCATTTGTCTTGCTCTTCGTCTGCGCAAGGACCTCTTTCACATCGGTCCTCGCTCCGAAGTGGGGTGCGAGAAGGATCTTTGAGTCCATCTGGCCCAGCCTCTCGGCGGTCCTCCCCAGCTCCGCCGGGTCTAGGCTCGGGGGAGGGGTCGTCGGTATCAGTATCCCAAGTAACGGGTAGACTATCCCAACGGCATCGGCCGAGATCAGGACCTTTTCCTCTTCCACGTAGACGGAGACCTGGTGCGGCGCGTGCCCCGGCGCGTGGACTATGGTGAGGGAGAGACCCCCTATGTCGAGGTGCATCTCCTCGGTGACCGCTGTTATCCTATCGGCCTGTATCCCCTTCGGCGTCCCGTATGTCTTGATCAGTGCCTCCCCGAACACGCTGGTCGCGCTCTCTACAAGACGGGTCGGGTCCACCAGGTGCTTGACCCCCTTCTCCTGGGCGATGAGCTTGGCTCTTGGCATCCTATCCAGCAGGTATCCGGCTGCGCCCGCGTGGTCGAGGTGGACGTGCGTCGGTATCACGTAGTCCATATCGGCGGGGCTCACGTTGAGCTCCGTGAGCGCCTGCAGGACTGTTTCAGCGGAGCTCGCGTAGCCGCAGTCCACCAGGGCGGTCTTCGAACCCTTCACAAGGTAGGCCGCGACGGTGTTCTTCTCCCCCAGGGCCTGCGTATCTATGAGATACACCCTGTCCGATATCTTCGAAGCGACCATTGGCGCTGCAGCCCCTGTCGAGGGTTCTTTTTTCCTCTCCGGAACGTGCTTTTCTATCTGGGAAGGAGCTTGTCGACGCGCTCCCTGAGCTGAATCGCCGCGACCCTCCAGTCGCCGCGGCAGACGTTGTTGAGGTACTGGTCGTTCTCGAACTCGAGCGAGAGGTAGCCGGAGTAGCCCGTCTCTCTCAGCGCTGAGAAGAAGGAACCCCAGTCGACGACTCCCTCGCCGAGGAATGGAAAGAAGAAGGTCTCACCGAAGATGCCCGGCCTCCCGAAGGCGTCCTTCACGTGGACGTGCCTCACCCTGTCGCCGAGCCGCCTTACGGTCCACGCGGGGTCGTTCCCGTAGAGCGCGAGGTGTGACGGGTCGACGTTGATCCCGAGGTGCTTCGACTCGAAGTGGCCCAGCAGCTCCCTCGCGGTGTAGTAGTCGTGCACCAGCATCCCGAACACCGGCTCGACCGTCACCACGACGTCCGCCTTTTCGGCAGCTTCCACGACGGACGAGAGCGACTCCACCACCGATGTCCACGCGTCGCCCTCCGGGACGTCCCTTCCAACCTTGGCGGCGCCGGAGTTCCAGGTCATCGGCCCCGTGAAGACGTTCATAACCGGTACCGACAGTTCGCCGGCGACCCCGACCATCCCACTCAACAGAGCGACGGACCTGGCGTGCGCGGCCTCATCCCCGCTCACGAGGTCTTGCCAGCACATGATGTCCGAGACCTCCAGTCCCGCTTTCCTCGTCCTAGTCACCAGTCGCCTCACGTCCCCGCTGCTGTTGAAATGCTGGCCGAGCATCCATTCCACTCCGTCATAGCCCGCATCCTTCAGGACCCGGATGGCCTGTCCAGGCTCCGGTGACTTCCACCGCCCGGGCGACGTCATGTAGTATGGTACGAAAGACGTCTTCCATCCCGCGCGCCGCGGCACCTCAGAGCGAACCTCCGATCTCCTTGGCCACGGTCTCGATGGTCTTCAGCGACCCTTCGTCCTTCGCCTTGTCCCCTAGCGTGAAGTAGTTCATCCCCGCTGAGATGTAGCCATCGATGTCCTTCCTGATGGTGCTCACGTCGGCGGTACTGATGAGAGTGGTGTAGACGAACTTCTTGGGGTCACGTCCCTTCTTCACGAGCTCTCCGTCGATGACCGCCTTCATCCTTGCGTATGCGTCAGGATGCGGATAGTCGTCCCCGAACCACCTCGGGCCTACCGGCATCCACCCGTCAGCGAACTGTCCCGCCGCCCTGACGGATGCCGACAGATGCCCTCCCCACAGTACCGGGGGATGCGGCTTCTGTACCGGTCTCGGGCCCACGACGGCCCCTTTTGCGTAGATGAACCGGCCGTGAAAATCGACCGGTGCGTCCTCCTCCCACAGCCGGAACATCAGGCTCAGCGCCTCCCTGCTGTGAGCGATCCTGTCACGCGGCCCCTCCCACTTGGAGAAGGCCTCGAACTCCGGCTGATACCATCCGAATCCTGCGCCCAGCGTGATCCTGCCGTTGGAGAGATTATCGCAGACGGCTATCGTCTTCGCCAGGATTGCAGGGTTCCTGAAAGTGAGCGGTGTGACGCAGGTACCGAGCCTGATGCGGCTCGTCTTGGCCGCCAGGTACGGGATGAGCGCCCAGACATCAGGATGGTCGTTGGTGCCGGAGAGCATGAAGTGGTCCGTAACGAGGAACGTGTCATAGCCTGTCTCCTCCGCCCTTATCGCCATCCTCTCTATGAGTTTGGGGTTCCCTCGGCCGGAGACGGCTATCCCGAACTTCAAAGCGGCTTTACCTTCTCGCTACCGGACAGGCGACCTCGACGTGATCCCCCCTGACTCCATAGAAGGTACCGTAGAGGTTAAGCGTCGTATCACAGTGAGCAGGGATGAACTTCACCCTGTCACCCACGTTGGGCCTGTACTTCGGCTCTTCCGCATTCAGGACACCGTGCTCGTCGCCACCCGGAGAGTACTTCAGCCCCGGTAGCATCGGAGTGGGCATCCCGCCTACCCCTATGGCCTCGTACTCTATCCCGACCGCCTTCCATCCTAGGTCGGTGACAGCCCGCGTGGGCGTCGGTGTGCTCACGACCGTGCCGACGACCGTCATCGCCTTCTCGAAGTCTGTGCCGGCGGGCCCTATCTCGCCGTAGCGCCTGTCCATGTAGATGTAGGACCCGGGCTGTATCTCCGTGACACCTGGATATCCAGCGGTGATGTTGTACGTTCCGGTCCCGCCGCACGTGACTATCTCCGGCGCTATGCCAAGCTCCTTCAGCGCCGTGAGGGTCTTCGTCACCCCCGCCAGCGCGACCTGTGCCTTGGCGTTCCTCTCCTCGAAGGCGGGTGTGCTTACCTGCAGATGCCCCTCGTACCCCATGATCCCGCGGAACCTCAGCCCCTCTGTCTGGGTGACCCATCTTGAGAACTTCGCTGCAGGTTCTCCCGGCTGCTGCCCCACCTTGTTGGCGCCTATGTCCGTGTCGACGATGACATCGGCGACCATCCCTCTGTGACGGGCAGCCTTGGCGAGCATCTCAGCGTTCTCGGTCCCGTCGACGATTATCATTATCTCTCCGTTCTTCTTCAGGTTGAGGAACCTCTCGATGGCCGGCCCGGAGGCCAGATTGTGGGTCAGCAGGATGCGGTCGACTCCGGCCAGCATCAGCGCCTCTGCCTCCAAGAGAGTCTGACAGCACTGGCCTACGGCGCCGGCGGCGATTTGCTTCTTCGCTATGAACGGACTCTTGTGCGACTTGGCATGAGGCCTGATATTGCACCCTCTGGACGTGACGAATTTCTGCATCTTCGCGATGTTCCTCTCCACCGCATCAAGGTCGATGATGAGCGCGGGGGTCGGCAGCTCGTCTGTCTTCATGGGCCCTCTCCCAGAGAGTCCATGTATTGAACTTGCCCTGTCGCCGCTAGAATATTGCTATGGGGTTGACGAGGCAGCCCGTCCCGCGCGGCAACCTCAGCGGAGCGATCGCGACCAGGAAGTCCCACCTTCCCTCCTGCTGGCATGCCGTGGCCAGTTCCTCGAGCTGCAGACTGTCGCCACACGCCAGCCCCATCGAGGCGATCTGGAGAGCGTGCACGGGGTTTTTCACTCCCTCGACGGAGCATGGGATGGTCTCCCCGTCACCGTCGGGGAGGAACGCGGAGACCTTGCGCTCGTGCAGGAACCTCATGGCCGTGGGGTGCAGCCCGGCCCTTCCCACGCCGCCCCATTCGATGTTCCAGGGACCCAGCTCCGTCCTCCTCAGATAGTGTCCCACCCTGAAGACGAAGATGTCGCCTTCCTCGAGCTTCACTCCCTGTGCCTTCTCCGCCGCCTCAAGCTCCTCGCCGGTGACGCCGTCGCCCGGCTCGAGCCACTTCTTCCCGCGCAGGCGGGGGATGTCGAGGAGAACTCCGCGGCCGACGATGCCCGAAGAGTATCGCGCGATGTCCATGATGCTGGCGCCGGTCGACGTTACGGCGCTCGTGGGCTTCCCGTTGTACAGCTTCCCCTTGTAGGCCACGTGACAGAGCGCGTCGATGTGGGAATGCGCGTTGCCGTGGCAGCCGCACCCGAGGTAGTCGGCCACGAACTGCTCGGCCAGAGGATTCCCGACATCGTAACTCCGCACCATCGCGTGGAACGCCGGGTTAGGGTTGTCGACCTCCGCTACGGTGTTGATAGGCCGCGACATGGACACGCTCCGTCCGGAGCGGACCAAAGAGGCAGCCTTCGCCACACGCTCCGGCGTTAGATAGTTGAGGGTGCCCCTCTCGTCGCTGGGCCCCCATCTTCCCCAGTTCGAGACGTCGTTGAACAGCTCATCGAATTCCTTCCGGGTCATCGGCGCGTAGTCTGTCAAGGCCATCTATTGGATGGCCCATCCCGTTTATTGTTGTCGGTGGAACATCAGTGCATGCCCCTGCCGCCTGCCACAAGATGAAGCTCGCCCGTCACAAAGTCGGACTCGTCGGATGCCAGATAGACCGCCGCGTTAGCGACTTCCTCGACGGTCCCGTACCGCTTGAGTGGCGTCTCGTCGAGGATCCTCTTCTCGACCTCCGGGTCTGTCGCCGCGACCATGTCCGTCTTGATCCAGCCCGGGCATATCGCGTTCACCGTGATGCTCGGGCCCAGTTTGAGCGCGAGCGCCTTGGTCAGTCCGTTCATCCCCGCCTTCGAGGTCACGTACTCGACGAACCTCATCGCCGAGGGGTGGTACAGGCCCGAGTTGGAGGACATGTTGATGATCTTTCCCTTCCCCTGCTTCAGCATCACCGGGGCCACAGCCTTGGAGCACAGATAAGCTCCCTTGAGGTTCACGTTGATTGTCTGGTCCCAGACATCGTCGGGCGCATCGAGGAACGTCTGGCTGAACATGACACCGGCATTGTTGACGAGTATGTCGACTCTGCCGTACTCGCGCAGCGCCCTATTGACCATCCGCTTTACCTGCTTAGGGTCCGAGACGTCGCCCTTCACTATGATTCCTTCTCCGCCTGTCCTTCTTATCTCTCTCAGGAGGTTCTCCGCGCCTGCCTTCGAGCTATTGTAATTGATTACTACCCTGGCGCCCTCCCGGGCGAAACGTTTCGCCACGCCGTATCCAATGCCACGCGACGCCCCCGTCACTATCGCCACCTTTCCTGAAAGTCTCATCACTCCTGAACGACCAAGGTTCCCACTAAAGCGTTGCTCCGCGAGCTCGGACCGAGCTTGGGCCTGAAAATAACTTGAAAATATTACAACAATATAGGGGTCTTCAAGGGTTAAATAGTAAAGTTGCTTCTACGTGAAGCTCGTATTGGCCAGCAAGTCCGCTTTCATGCGTGACGCAACCGGTCTAGTAAGGTCA
>JASHPA010000185.1 GCA_030038365.1 Nitrososphaerales archaeon | reverse complement strand
CCTTCCCTATCGTGAACGCCCTGTACATCGCGAAGAGGAAGATGCCCGCGCTCACAACGGTGACCACGTTCCCAGCCGCATTGAGGATGTCACTTAACATAGGGCGTGACCTCCATACCTGTGCTGGAGACTGAGAAGCGGAAGTATCCGTGGAGAGGGGGAAGTCCGAGCATCTTCCTGACGCGGAAGAGCGGAGTGATTGCGAGTCCCTCCTCATAGAGGCGCATCTCGATCACTCCGTCGAAGAGCTGCTCCATGGTCGTCAAGACGTTCGGGGGATGCATCCCGTCCTCGGCGAGCGCAAAGACGACCGACTCTCGCTGTTTCAGGTCCGTCAGGAGCTGCGCCCAGTAGTTGTACATCGACTCGAGCGGATTGAGGATGAGCAACGGGGAGAGCACGTCGGTCGCTACCCTCACACGCCTACCGGGATTTCGCTGGACTGCTTGTTTCATGTTGTAAGATATCGCCGTGGAGTCCCGTAGATCACACTTGACCGGCGAACCTGAGCTTGCAATCCACTCTGGAACGCGCTCGGTCCCGACGCCCATGCCCTTCATGTCCCTGAGTACATCGGACACGGGCCGGTGGGTAACGTAGAGGCAGTAGTCCGCCTGTACCAGCCCCGAACGGATGAACCAATAACAGAGGGCCTCCTTTCCTATCCCCGGTGGTCCTATCACAAGAATTGATGACCTATCCGGGTAGCCGTCGGTGCCGAGAAGCTGGTCGAGCGATGGCACCCCCGTGGAGACCAATTGACGCCTCAACGACTGAATCGGCGCCTTAGAAAAGCGTATTCTGCTGATGGAAGCGTGGTCGACTGCGGAATTCGAACTTGAAGTTCGGCTATGCCCGGGGTACTAATCTCGAGTCATGCCCAGGCTTGTAATCGCTGTCCCGTTCGCTCGAGACACAAGTTCCGCCCGTTCGTCGCTCCCGACTAAGCCACCGCAACCACGTCTAATCAGGTCCCTTGCCCCTGGTATCGATCACTGACGCTGGCTGTCTCTCAACCACCTTCGATGACCTCTGGTGAAAGTCTATACTTCCTGACTGTAAGGATAGCCAAGGGCAAGTCCGTCGTCATCAGCGTTACGGCCGTGATTTCCGTCCTTCTGCTCGGCGTATTGCCGCAGGCAATCGCATTCACCAATTTCGATTTTTGGCTCAACCCGCGCAATTTATTCTTCGGTGTCCTTCACACCAGGTTCAGTGAATCACAAGAAAAAATCCGATGCAAAGGCTCAGAAGCGGCGCGATCACCCAGCCTGCGACCACCATGAGAAATGGTCTCATCGCTATGAACCTATCCTTATACGAAAGGCCCGCCCCGAACACGGCAGATGAGAGGGTCTGGGTGCTCGACAGTGGGATTCCGTTGGCGCTCGCGAACAAGATTAGGGCAGTCGATGCCAGAGTCGTCACAAGTGCGCTCGAATAGCCGAGCAGGTACATCTCCGACCCGACCCGCTTTATCTGACGCGAGCTCAGGAAGACGGACCCGAATACCATGGCGACAACCGCTATCGCGACCTGGGTGACGTGAAATCCGCTAATCGCGACGATAAGTGCTAGAGAGTTGGCGCCCGCCGCATAAGCAGTAAGAAATGATGCCGCTACAATGACGCACTTGTACGTCTTTACCTTCTTCCAGACGTCCTTCGGAGCAGTGCGTGAGACCGCCCGCATGGAGTAGAAGGCTGTCATGATTGATAGCCCGGGGGCGATTGTCCAGGCGGCGACTACATAGACAACGAACCCATAGTCTATCGGCAGGGCACGTGCTAACGAAACCCCCACCAGCAGACCGGTCAGCGACGAGGTCACCGAGAGTGGTACTCGCAGAAGATTTCCTACGATGAATACGATTACGGTCGCGAGAAGCACCTCGGACGCCAGGGCCGCACTTGGCGAAATGGGCAGAAGAGCGATTGCAGAATGTATCATGACCTGTCCGAGCGTCACGAGTCCGAGTGCAAAGCCGCCAGCGCCTATCGCGACCGCAAACCTCCGGCTCGCGATGCGTGCCCCGACCGCCGTACCTACGCAGGCGGCAAGATTGTTACCGGCTACCAGGGCGGTAGCAATGAATAGAACGGAGAAGAGCAGCGGTAGGCTCGTTCCCGCACTCATTTCGAGATGGACGTCATGATGGAGACGAGACGGTCTGCGAGGTCCTCGCACGAGTCGAGGATATCGTCGAACTTGTGCAGAAGCTCCGAAAGGTGCGCGAACTGCAGGTAGTGTATGCGCGTTGCTGCCAGGTACAACCTATCGAAGCCGTTGTCCTTGATGTTGTCTCCTTCCTCTTCCAATAGTTCGATGTATCTGCGTAGTTCGGCTATCTCCGAGAGATCGCTGGTCTTCAGCATCCTGAGCAGGACTACCATCGCCCCCTCGGCGAGCTCGAGCGACTTTACGAAGAGAGGAGCCAGATCGGAGGCGCAGGAGGTCGAATCCTCATCAAACCTGACCTTTGCTATCCTGTTCAACTCCCTGCTTACGTAGTAATCATCGATTATTGAATCGGCGAGGTCGACGCACGCTAAGAGGTTGTCAAGCACGTTGGGGTTGACCGCTCCGTTCACGACTTGTTCTTTGATGTTGAAGGAAAGCCTGTCCGACTGCTTTTCCAGCAGCCTGATGTCCTCGTTCGGACCGATTAGCGAAGCTTCAGGTGTCATCATCCCGAGCATGATCGAGTTCGCCCTGCGACCAACCTCCATCATCTCCGATAACTCCACGAACGTTTTCCTCTCACCTACCGAGAATATTCTGCCGATGTCCCTCAGCTTCAACCGGTTTCTGTCATGAGGATAGCACGCACGTTAAAAGTCTACGTTGTGATTTTCATGCGGGAAGACCTGAGCGAAGCATGAACGAGAGAGTGGCAGGTGAGGTTCCGACGACGCACGCCAATCAGAGCGCGCAACGGGGCCCCTCTTTCGCCATCCCGATGAGTGGAGGTCTTACATCCGCAGAGGCTCGGCGCCGTCTCCTCGATGTTGGTCCAAACGAGATTCCGGAGGCTCACCAGCATCGATTTCGCGAGTTCGCCAGCAAATTCTGGGGGCCCGTAGCCTGGATGCTAGAAGCGGCACTCGGGCTGGAGCTCGCGCTCGACAAGGTCCCGGAGGCGGCCATTCTGGTAGCGCTGCTCATCTTCAACGCGGTCGTCGCCCAAGTGCAAGAAGGGAGAGCGCAGGACGCGCTACGCCTGCTGCGCCACCGGCTCCAGGTCACCTCTCGAGCGCTGAGAGATGGCTCTTGGACTCTGCTCCCGGCCCGTGAGCTCGTTCCCGGGGACCTGATTCACCTGAGAATCGGCGATATCGTGCCCGGTGATTGCGCAGTCGTCGATGGTGACATCGAGGTAGACCAGGCCGCCATAACTGGGGAGTCTGCTCCGGTCACCCGGACCGCCGGGGGTATCCTCTACTCGAGCTCGATCTGTAGGCGCGGCGAAGCGTCGGCGACTGTTACTGCTACTGGACCGAGAACCTACTTCGGTAAGACAGCGGAGCTGGTCCAGACTGCGCGAACGGCTAGCCACATGGAGCAGCTGTTGTTCCGCATCGTGCGTTACCTCGTGACCCTAGATACCACCATGGCACTGACGGTGCTGGTGGTCGCGACCGTGCGCGGGATCGGTCTTGTCGCTATCCTGCCGTTCATCGCGATACTCCTCATCGCCTCGGTTCCCGCAGCCATGCCTGCGACGTTCACGATAGCTAACGCGCTCGAGTCGAAGCGGCTCGTGAAACAAGGGGTGCTTGTGACGAGCCTGACTGCCGTCCAAGACGCCGCCACGATGGACATGCTGTGTGTCGACAAAACGGGGACGCTTACCGAGGGCCGCGAAAGTCTCGGTACGGTGGCTCCCCTCGGAGCTCGGACTGATGAGGAAGTACTGGCCCTGGCCGCCGCGGCGTGCGACGCGTCGACCCAGGATACGGTTGACCTTGCCGTCCTGGCCGAAATGCAGCGCCGCAGAATCGCTGTGCTCCAGCGGTTGAAGTTTGTGCCATTCGACCCGACCCTCAAG
>JASHPA010000184.1 GCA_030038365.1 Nitrososphaerales archaeon | reverse complement strand
ATTCGTCGCTGGCGGGCTGATTGGCCTTCTCCTCGTTCATCTAGGCATCGCGGTCGGGCTGGGATATTTCGGATACCTCATAGTGCTCTACCTCACGCACGTCTCCATCCTTGCAATAGTCGTCGGAGTCGTTCTTTTCTTGGTCGGGGTGGCAATCGCCAGCAAGCTACTGGAAGCCGCTACTGCGGTGCTCGGGGGACTCATACTCTACGAGGTGCTGGTGTTCTTCGGCTTCGGCCAGGAAATCGCGTTCCTCGTGTCGGCGGTCCTCGCATGCGTCGGGTTCTACGTCCAGCACCGAACTTCTGAGAAACGCAGTGCCGGTGCTCCGCAATGAGCGTCCCGCGGTTAATTGTCAGGAAGTCCCTAGGGTATCGCGGATCTTCTGGTAGACGAACTCTCCGCTCGAGGACGTCGTGAGGCGGATCCCGAGGCTAAGGTCGTACTCGGGGAGGTGCACTATGAGGACCTTGAACTTGCTGAAGGAGCCTATTATGTACTCTGTCCTTCCCATTATGTTCGAGGCGCTCATGGCGGCCGCCAAGACCACGCTCGCCTGAACGCCGAGCTTTCTCACTATGTCATCGCCAGCGTAGTCCGGGGGCGCCAGCCTATCGGACCTTCGAATCACGAGGGCCTCTCCTGTCTTATCCATTACCATGAGACTGAGGATCGCCGGGTCCAGGCCGAGCAAGTCGGTCGCGAGCCTCTCTGCCGTCTTGGTCAATTCGGGGTCCGCGTGGGATGGTCTGACGCTCAAGCCAGGTGTGCACCACCCAATTTCTGATATAACCAATGTGAAGTCGGAAACCTTATTTCGCGAAGAGGGCCGCGAGCTCCGAGAGATAGACCAAACGCAGGAAGAATCCCTCATCCGGGGACGTCCTCCTCAGCGTGACCGTCTCTCCGGCTAATGGCTGTTAGGGTTCTTTGCCCTCGAAGATGCTCCATACAGAGACGAAATTCACAAAAGATATCATTTGCCGAGGTCACATGGAGGTACAGAGGGCAGATGCGATGACAGACGAAGAGAGGGACTGTATCGTGGGATCGGCAGTCAGCCATAAAAAATCTCAACATTTAGAGTATTAGTTCCTCATGGACGTCCGAGCAGCCCACATCTAGCCACTGGTGTCTGCATCGGCTGTTTCCCATTGTGATTGCCTTCTCGTTAACGCTGACATCCTCGATGCGAGTCCAAGGCTCGTGATCTGACTTGCGAAGGGGCCCGGGTCTTCTCTGTCTAAGACCGCGTGAACAAACGTCCTGTTCGGAGTGAGTGCTCTCCAGACCGAGGGGTTCCCTCTCAGTGTCTTTCGCATCAGGGCGAACATGGAGTCCATGAGATTCAACCATCTAAACGACCCGCTTGCAACGGCCGGGTCTATATCTGAGCCATCGCACTCTGAATAGGCCGCCCAAGGGATGTTACATCCTAGTGCGGTGGCCAGCCTATTCGACGTCCACGCGCGGGGGTTGATGTCGAGGATCTTCCATTTCCCGTCTCTATTGTCATTCACGTACTCTGCCTGGACAATCCCTGTGAAGCTGAGCCCTTTGAGGAATCCGACCGCTGCCTTCTCGAGTTCAGGCTCGTGCACATTCTCGGTCATCGCAGATATACCCGGTGAGTCACAGGGCCAGTCCAGAAGCCTGCGGTATGTCACGATTCCGTGGGGTGTCGAAGTCCTGTCGAAGTATGCAGCGAAACCATAGTTCGACCTGGTCCCACCGGGTATGAACTCCTGTACGAACACGTCTATCCCTCTGCGTCTACATTCGAGAAATCGTGCCGTGAGCTCCTCCTTTGTCGATGCCAAGATCGCCTTTACTCCCAGCGCCATTTCGAGCCTCTTCGTCTGGTCGGGCTTCAGGACACAGGGGTATCCTATCGCCGATTCTATCACATCGAGGTCTTTCGCGGAGACCGGGAAGGCGCTCCGAGGATGCGGAACATCCAACCGGCGGCAGCCCCTGTCGAGTCCGATCTTTGTTAGACACTCGCCAGATATCTCCGGCCGAAAGACCGGCGCGTCGGCGAACTCCTCTATGGCGGCCTTGTTGGAGGAGATCAGTGCTGCTGCCTCGTCCGAGCACGGAAGTACTACGGGTCTTCTACGCGTGTGACGGGCAATCCGTGCCACCGATTCCAGAAATAACCTAGGCTCCATGCGGCCGAGTTTCACGGGGATGCAATATCTCGAGTAGAGCCCGGGTCCGTCTCCGCCTCCGAGCGCAAAGACGGGAATACCCCTTTCTCCCAGGCTGCGGGTGAACCCCAGCGCGGAGATAGAGGAACCAGGAGTCACTATCGCCGGTCTCAGTGGCCGCGTGATCGCTTCTTGACGGCTGAGTCTAAGACGCATCCTTGCCAGGGAGGACGACGTTCGGTCAGTTATCTCTTCTTGGAGGCGAACTGGAACATCTCGAGCATCTTCTCGTCGGCTGCCTTGTGGGGCGAGCCGCTAATGACGCCCTCGTATCCTTCGAAGGTCGATGCGAGCTTTATCCCGTTCGAGGAGATGGTGAACTCCCTGAGCTTCTTGTCGTGGGCGCTTCCCCTCATCTTTACGATCCCCAGGGCCCGCTTCATCTCTGATTTGATCTCCACGAACCGGAACATTATGACCGAGTCCACGAGGAAGCTGAGGCCGACATCCGTCACCCCGAAGGTCTGTCCCATCATCTGGGGCGCCTCCCAGGCGAGGAGCGAGGTCAGCCCCTTCCGCTTGAGGTACATTATGAGCCTGTAGGCTTCAGACCTGAACTGCCTCTCGTCGACGAACATCTCCAGGTGGCTCAGCGAGTCGACGACGATGCGCTTCGCGTTGATCCCGCGTATGTAGTCGTCCAGTATGTTCCCGTCTTTCCCCGCGGCGGTTATCAGGTCGGGTGACGTGCAGATTATCCTGAACTTCCCCTCCGACTCGAGCTTCCTGAGGTCCCAGCCCATCGTGGCCGCATCCCTGCATATCTGGTCGGGCAGCTCCTCGAAGGTGAGATAGATGCCGTTCTCGCCGAACTCCCTGATGCCGTTGACCAGGAACTCGAGACCGAGCGTCGTCTTGCCCGAGCCTGCCGGACCGGCGACCATGATGGCGTCGTTCCTCATAAGCCCTCCGCCGAGCATCTCGTCGAACTCTGGTATGCCGGTCTTTGCCCTTATCATTTCTGGGTCCCTACCATCTTCTGCTTCATAGTGAGATACTGGGTCGCGGATTCCTGTATCTGCCTGTCCTTCTCCTCGTCAAGATAGATGACGTCCTTGTCCCCGAAGTGCTTCGTCTTGAGGAAGCCGACACCGAGGAGCTCCGTCACGTCTCCCTGGATCGTCTCGGGCATCACGCCGAGCCTGCGGGCGACGCCGTCGATGGTGTCCACGATTCCGGGATTCTTCCTGAAGAGGACGACGAGGTCGCCCCTCAAGCCTGATGAAATGAGCACGCGCCAGGTTTCCTGCTGTGACATCTAACGCGCCCTCCCCTTCTGGGATTCGTACAGGCTGCGGGCCTGGTTGACGTGGGACTCGAAGCTATCGCCTGGTGTCTCCACGTACCTCTCGCCGATCTCATCGTATAGCTGTCTTAGGATCTGCCGTTCGAGCACCGAGGCGCCGACGTCGTTGAAGAACGAGCTCAGCATGCTGTGAAGCGTAGAAGGATGCGCCGATGCTGCATTCAGGTCGCACGTCCTTTCTATCACCGTCTCTCCTCCTTTTCCGAGGGAATAGGTCAGGCCGTTCACCACGCTTTCTCTCATGATGTTGTCAAAACTCCTGCTAGCGAGCTGTTGTGACATGGGCTCCGGTCTCCATAAGCTCTTCTCGGACGCTGGCCCTCGGGCTATATAGATTATGAAATACAGGTTCATGTTTTGTCGCAGCGGCCCTGTGATTCGGGTCCATCCAATGAAGAATCTCGTAGACTATGATTTGCGGAGAGGCTTTCGTGTCCGCAGGTCTTAGCGGATGAGCCGCTCCTTTCCTTCCTCCCCTACTCTTTGGCGAAGACTTATTGCATGGCTGTGACCTTGTCGAGTGCATGTCTGACTTCGGTGCTCTCAAGGACATGGCGGCGCACCTCCGCAGTCAGCCACAGAAGAAAGTCGAGGAAGTCCCTCTGGGAGAGCTACCGGACTATGCGACGGTTATCCTTGCAGCGCTCGACGACGCCCTCATAATGATCGGTAGGTCTGGAACGCAGGTCTTCCACGACACGATGAAGCAGGTCTACGGATACGACAGGATAGACGTGGCCGAGAAGCCGGGAGAGTACATGAGCGCCCTCAAGGCCCTCCTGGACAGTTCCAGCGACATGATCGAGGGCTATATCCTGAGAGAGGTCTACAAGACCAGGAACATCAGGGCCGGGTCCATCCAGGACGCCATACACATGCTCAAGACCGCGGGCAGGTCGGAAGACCCCCCGTCGCAGTAAATCCTCTACGGGCCCTGTTATTGGATGACGGACTTGA
>JASHPA010000183.1 GCA_030038365.1 Nitrososphaerales archaeon | reverse complement strand
GAAGTAACGGCTCTCCGGGTGCGCCAGCGCGTAACCCCCGTTGAAGGTGTTCAGTCCCCAGTAGCAGAGGACGCTGATGCCCCGGGCCCTTGCGTACCTGATCGCCTCCGGGAGGAACTCCTCGACGACGTCCGGGTGCGTATAACGGACGGTCGCCTCTCTTCCAGCCTCCCTGACCCAGGTCCTCGTCTCGATGTCCCGGAAGACCGATTCGGGATATTCGTCGAAACGGAAAGGGTAGTAGCCATACATGCAGAGGTTGATGCCGTTGACCTTGTGGGCGAGACACCAGTCCACGAACCAGAGCCACTGCTCCCTCCCCCAGAGCTGCGAGCCGAACCCCACTCGACCGTACCCGGCGTACCATGTCATCGGGATGGCGAGGTACCTTTCTTCGACCGCGGGGAAGTCCCGTATCTCCATGTTCCTGAGCTGGCGGGGAGCCGCCGCTCCTTCGAGGAGCTGCAGCAGCGTCTGCGCGCCATAGAGGGCGCCTATGGGGCCCTTCCCGACTACCGTGACATTCCCGTCGCCCACGGCCAGGACATAGGCCTGTCCGCTCCTCGTGCTCTCGAGAAACCTTCTCTGCCCGTCGCCAAGCCAGGACTTTCTGCCCAGGGTGGGGAGCGACGCTATCCTGACCCGGACGCCTTGCCCCTGCCTGTCGTTCCTCGTCCCGGACCGGAGCATCCTGATCGCGAGCCTCTCCTTCGCGTCAGGCCTGAGCGGGAGCTCGAAGGTGGAGTCCCGTCCGATGGCGGTGGTCCCCGGAAGAAGCCTGAGCTTCCGGGGGTACGGGACAAGGTCGGGAAGGACGGCGGGCTGGGGCATGGTCCTAGGGGAGAGGCTTGTCCGAGGCGAACCGCCTCAGGACGTTCTCGGTGATGCGGGAGACGTTGTTGTCGTAGTTGTTGTAGTAGAGGGAGGCATACCACGCTATCGAGCCGACGGTGAAGACCGCCCCGCCTTTGGGATAGGGAAGGTAGACCATGTCAGCGCGGACCAGCTCGTTGAACTGCCCTCCCTGCTTGTCGTCGGACATCGTGTTCTCCTCCAGGACGTGCTGATAGCTGTTGCTGAAGCCCTTGGCGCTCGCCAGCAGCAGCGCGTGGGCAGGCGTGCCAAGAGAAAAGTCAAACCTGTCTATCTCGAAACCGGCGGCGCCCTCGCTCTGCACCAGCGACTGGAACCCGCCGATCACTTCCTTGGCGCCGACGCCCTCGAAGATGAAGGCCACCCTCGGGTCGAAGCTCGCCTTCTCGCGCAGATAGGGACGGTTCGCGTCGAAGCCCTGCGCCGTAAAGCCGACCCCGAGCATCTTCTGCGGGGCCCTGTTCCTGTTCCTCCACAGTCCGCCGAGCTCGCCCGTCGTGCTGAGGTGTACCTCGCCGGGTTTGGCGTTCCAGGTCCCCGTGCCTCCCCAGCGCCTTATCTCGAAGTTGTGGGGGTCCTCCGGGTTGATCTGCGTCACCCAGTAGAACCCGTTACCTCCCATGTACATGAGGCGACCGCCTTCGTTCAGATACTCCTGCATGGCGTCGAGCATCTCGTCTGACCAGTACTCCGGATGCGAACCCGTCATCACCACGTTGTAGTTCTCTATCAGGCCCGCGCCCTCGTAGTGGAGGTCCTCGTCGGTCACGACCTCGTAGTCCAGCCC
The DNA here is from genome assembly GCA_030038365.1 of Nitrososphaerales archaeon. Classification (GTDB taxonomy): domain Archaea; phylum Thermoproteota; class Nitrososphaeria; order Nitrososphaerales; family Gagatemarchaeaceae; genus Gagatemarchaeum. Next base: position 1,425 of record JASHPA010000183.1, on the reverse strand, counting down.
CTTCTCCTCGAGCCAGTCGATCAGATGGAGGTCGGCGTTGAACTGATGCGGCGAGCCCTTGCCTTCCCAGAGCCCCGGCATGACGTACTTGGGCCGGAGGTTGACAATCGGCCGGAGGCTCGAGACATAGCACACGCCGCCGCCGTCTGTGTGATGGTCATACGCGCTGTAGAGCCTGTTCCGGACTATGTAGACGTCCTGCGGCTGCTTCGGGTACTTAGTGCCCGAGGCCACCCCCAGCGACTTGCCCGTGCCTGCGGTCAGCAGCGTCTCTTCGTTGCTGTAGGCCATGTAGCTGAACGTAGGGACCAGGAAGGCGATCTTCGTGGACGCCTTGCCTTTCGGCGGGATGACGAAGAACGGGACATAGTCCTCGTCGCGCCCTGCGGTGAGGTGGGCCGCGTAGACGCCGCTCCTGAGCCCGTCGGGTATGTTGTACTGGAACCCAGCCTCCCAGCCGGCATGACCCTGGTCGTCTTCGTGGAAGTGGATCGCGTTGTACTCCGTGGGGGCCCTGCGAAAGTCGTGTGTCTCCCCAGTCCAGTTGTGGCCGGTAACGGCCCGCGTGGGGAAGTTCAGTGCGTGGCCGTGGAGCTTGTTCTTCGAGAGGTCCTTTATCGTGCTGGACTGGGTATTGTGAGCGAAGTCCCACAGGGCGACGAGCCCCGGGACACGAAGGGCCGAACCCTTCTCGAGGGCGCCGATCTCAGAAGTGGTCATCGCCCGTGAGAAGATCTTGAGACCATCGATCTTCCCGTTGAGAGGGTGCCTCTTAGAGCCGTCCCTCTGGAGCACCGCCCCTACGGAGAGGGCAGAGTCGTTCTCGCCCAGCGCGCCCGTCTTCAGGGAGGCCTGGACGGTCGAGTCTACGATGTTCTTCGCGTCGGGCTGCAACACCTTCTGGACGAGCGTCGCCTTGCCGCTGCGGTGGCTGTAGGAGGCCGCGATAAAGTACCAGTTGAAGGGCTGGATGGGGCGCTCGGTCTTCGCCTCCCCTGACTTGCCGGCAGCATCCCTGACCCTGAGGGTGAGAGTCCCGTCCTTCGCTATCGCAAGTTCGTAGCGCGAACCCTTCCTGTCTGACCCCTGCGCGACGAGCGCCCTCTCCTTGTGGTCAAGGAGAGTAGGATAGACCCAGCACTGTATAGTGAAGCTGGAGAGTCCCGAGAGCGCAGGCGCGTTCGGCACGGTGATGCAGGCACCATGATGGAACCCCTGGACCTTACCCTCAAAGGTCCCCAAGTTGGGATGGACCGTCTCGGACTTGAAGCCGGGCCCTATCTTGTCGGTGTCGCCGTGTATCAGCCTGACTATCTCGACGTCGTACTTTGGGTGCTCGCTGCTCACCATGAAGTTCAGAGTGTCGCCCGGCCTGGCGCGCAGCCTGTCGGCATAGCCGGCTATCGCCAGAGGTTTGGGGTTCGT
>JASHPA010000182.1 GCA_030038365.1 Nitrososphaerales archaeon | reverse complement strand
AGGCCTAGACTACCGTCACCCGCACGACGGGTGTCTTCCCCGACACGCTACCCTTCTCAAGGTAGCTTCGCCTACCCCAGCTGATGTTGGCCTTACCGACCAGTTTGGCCTCGCCCTTTCCCAGGATCGACGCCGGGAACTCGAAGAGCTTGACCACGTCTAGGTACTGCGACTTGGCGTCCTCCACGCTGACGGGTATGATGGGGGCGCGGCCGTCTTCGTGGATAATCGAGGCCCATATCCGGTATGGAAGGTCCGGGTCCCTGCTCCAGTAGAACTTTCCCCTCCTCACCTCCTTGCCCGTAGTGGCCAGCTGCTTCCCGACAGGTCCCGCAGTGCGAATCGATGAGGTCATCACCAGGCGGGCGAGCTTGTCGTTGTCCTCCCAGGCGATGGTCCACACGTCGGGGATGAAAGACTCGCGAAGGCCGCCGACGATCCTGTAGCCAAGACGCACCCTGACCGTCTCATCCTGCTCGTACTCCTTGCTCTCGGAGATTAGCTTCAGGTCGACGAGCGACGTGGGGCCCCACGAATACTCGTGACGCCGGTTCATCAGGGACATAGATGGTCCTCCGACCCGCGGCGCGGTTATAAAATCTGAACGGTAGCCCTCGGTTCCCTCCAAACGCCTATAAGCGATTTCTAGGGCGGCCGAGGTTCCCTTGGGCGCCAGACCTGGCTCGAAGAAGTTCAGCTACGAAGAGGAGCACACCCACATCAAGGGGAGGGGCCTTATCGCGTCATCGGCGCTGGGGCTCGTCGACGGACTGATCACCAACCTCTCCTTCCTCACCGGGTTCGCCGCTGCAGCGGACCTGAGCCTGGTGAGGTTCGCCGGGCTCGCGGCGATGCTCGCCGGTACGGTCTCGATGTTCTTCGGCGGCCTGCTCGAGGCGCGTTCCGAGCTGGACCTGTTCAGAGCCGACTCGAAGCGCGAGGCCTACGAGATAAAGAACGAGAGGGACGAAGAGATAGCGGAACTGAAGGCGCTCTACATACAGAAGGGTCTTACGGGGGAGGAAGCCACGATGGTCGTCAAGAGGATATCCTCGCGCGACGACAAATTCCTTGACGACCTGCTCGCGAACGAGCTGCACATCCACAGGGAGAACCTCGAGAACCCCTACAGGCGGGGGGCGGTCATCGGAATGGCCTTCCTCTCAGGAGCGCTGGTCCCGCTAGTTCCGTACTATCTGATCGGGATTAAACAGGAGGCGTTGGTAGCGTCTGTCATACTCTCGTTCGTGTTCCTCTTCAGCGCGGGGGCGTGGAAGGGCAATATAGTCGGCAGGTCTCCGCTCAAGAGCGGTCTCGAGACGCTGCTCATTGGCGCCGCCGGCGCCGCCATTCTCTACGTGATAGGGACATTCCTGGGCTTCGTCTAGCGCGCCCTGCACTACGTACAGACAGTATCGATGAACCTGCCGTAGATTGAGGTCGCCTGCTCGAGCTGCTCAACCTCGACGTACTCATCGTATATGTGCGCCTGCCGGATGCTCCCGGGTCCGAGGACTACCGTGGGGACACCCAGTTTCTGATAATCGGACGCTTCTGTGGCGTAGAGCGCGATGGTGGATGGCGTCCCGGTTATGCGCTCGGCTATCGCCACGACCTGGTCCTTCGGTCCCAGCGAAAGAGGATAAGTCTCGTACAGTATCTCGATGTCTGCGCTGAAATCTTTGTCCCGCTTCTGGGTGGCCTCGGCGACGTCTACGAGCCCGTCAAGGATCGTCCTTCTGTCTATCCCCGGTACGACCCTCGCGTCGAGGGTGATCGTGCAGGACTCGGGGATGACGTTGCTCTTCGTGCCGCCTGCTATGACGGTCGGTGTCAGGATGCTGTGGCCGAGGTTGGGGTCGGTCGCCTTGGCGAGTTCTCTACGAAGAGGTCCCAGCTTCTCGACGTATAGCACCGCCTTCTCGACGGCGTTGATGCCCATGTCTGGGGCGCTAGCATGGGCGCTCTTCCCGTGGATTGTGACCTTCGAGACGATGCTCCCTCTGTGACCTCTTACGGGCTTGAGCTCTGTGGGCTCTCCCACGACGCCGCAGCGCGCCGCAACGCCCTGGAGCTTTCCCGAGCTCACCATCGACCTGAGTCCGTCGTATCCTATCTCCTCCCCTGCGGTGGCGATGAACGTTATCGACCGCTTGAGCCTCCTGCGTCTGGCAGAAGCTATGGCCGTGAGCATGGCCGCGACACCTCCCTTCATGTCGGCCGCGCCGCGTCCGTAGAGCTTTCCGTCTCTGCTCTTCCCCTCGAACGGAGGTGATTTCCAGAGGGAATTGTCTCCCGGCGGGACGACGTCGATGTGGCCGGCAAGAAGGAGTCCGGGGGAATCGCCGCGAAAGGTGGCGACGAGGTTCGCGCGCTTCGAGGCGAACCTGTGAAGCTCCACGGAGGAGCCTTCGACGTGCAGGTCCTTCAGATAGTCCCCGATGAACCGGGCGCACTCCTCTTCGTTGCCCGGAGGGGAGACGGTGTCGAAGCCTATCAGCGAGTCGGTGAGCTGAACTACGTCCATCCCACCCGCGACGTGGGACCCCTCTCTAAATGAAGCTCTCGGCTGCTAGGGTTAAAGCCCCGCTCCGGCGGGATTGGTCGGCGATGGTAAAGGCAATCGACGTCAGGCACGCTACAATCGAGTACGACGGGAAGAAGGCGCTGCAGGACCTCGACTGGCAGGTGCGTTCGGGAGAGAGCTGGGCGGTGGTAGGACCGAACGGGGCTGGCAAAACGTCGCTCATGAGCATGCTGAACGGCTACAAGTGGCCGACCGAGGGCACCGTGCGGGTGCTCGGGCAGAAGTTCGGGGAGTGCGACCTCAGGGAGCTCAGGACCCGCATAGGGATGGTGAGTTCGTTCATGGAGAACTGGATACGCGGGGATGAGCCCGTCCTGGAGCTGGTCGTGAGCGGTAAGTACGGTGCGACGAGGCTCTTCAGGAAGATAGGCACGTCGGAAAAGAAGAGGGCCGCCTCCCTGCTCCGTGTCCTGGGATGCGAGGACAAGATTGAGAGGAGGTCGAAGGAGCTCTCCCAGGGCGAAAGGCAGAGGGTGATGATAGCGAGGACGCTGATGGCGGACGCCAAGCTCCTGATACTGGACGAACCGTGCGAGGGCCTAGACCTGGGCGCGCGGGAGAAGTTCCTGGGAGGTCTTGCGAGGCTTGCGGAGTCTAGGCTGACGACCATGATATACGTGACGCACAGGACGGACGAGATCCCGCCGAGCTTCACCCATGCGATGCTCCTGAAGGGAGGGAAGGCGCTAGCGGCTGGCGAGATCGAGGAGACCCTTACCTCGGAGAATATGAGCGCTTGCTTCGACCTCAGGGTGCGTCTGGAGAAACTGGGCGGTCGGTACTATACCCTGGTCGAGGCCTGAGCTTCATACCAATGCCCTTTTATCCCGAGGGACTGCTTGAGCGTCTGAACACCTTTGTGGGAGAGACTCGAGGAAGAAAGCCGGCCGGACCTGAACGACCCGGTCCTGCTGGTCTCGCTCTCGACGAGCCTCCAGCAGTACAGGGCGCTGTATTCGCAGGCGAGGGAGGTCGGGAAGTTCATGCTCAAGAAGATGAAGTTCGAGAGGTTCGCGACGCTGTATTCCTCGAGCATGCCCCCCGTCGTGGTCATTTCTGACGACGGTATAATCAGGCTCTCCTCCGCGAGCTTCTACAGATACCAGGGGAAGCGCGACATCGTCCTGCTGGCGGGAGACGCCTCCCCAGTCGACAACCAGTACGAGTACTGCGAGTCGGTGATGTCCTACGCGGAGTCGCTCGGGATCAAGGAGGTAGTGTCGATAGGCACCAGGTGGACGGAGGAGGCGGGCTCGCCGGTGGCCACGCCGACAGTGAAGGGGTTCGCCAGTGAGGAGGAGGGCGTGAAGGAGCTTTCCTCGCTCGGGGTCGAGATAATCAGGGACGAGCCTGCCCCGTTCTTCGCCTCCCTCATCGTCGCTCTCTGCGCGAGGCACGGGATGAAAGGCTACAAGCTCTCCGTGGACCACGGGGAGCCGATACCGCATCCGCGTTCCATCATCCAGATAATGGGCGTACTGGACAAGATGTTGGGGTTCCAGGTGGACACGGCCGAACTGAGAGCCCTGGCTGACAAGATCGCCGCGAACCTGGAGGGACCCGTCGGGACCGAAGTGCCCCCGAAGAGGCCGGGCGTCTACGGATAAAGCGATAAATAGACCGTGAGGCTCGCGATTCCCATGTCTTCGGAAGAGGTCGATATGAAGGAAGTCCAGCGCGAACTCTCCAAGGTGATAGACCCTGAGATCGGGGTTCCCATCATGGAGATGAACCTCATCGACAAGCTCGATATCCAGGGTGGCAGCGTCGACATCTCATACCATGCGACGACGCCGTACTGCCCGCCCATCTTCGCCCTGAAGATCTCGCAGGACATGAAGTCCAGCGTCGAGAAGGTGAAGGGCGTCAAGAGCGTCAAGGTGACAGTCAGCGGTCATTACCTGGCAGATGCGGTGAACCGGCAGGTCAACAAGCCGGCAGCAGCGCCCGCGCAGCCGCAGGCACCGCAATAGAGAAGACGCGACGGCGTCCCTTGGCCGCCGATCCAGAGTTATCGAAGCTCGATGAGCTTCTTGACGAGGTAGGAGAGGCGCTCGGCTCCGGTGACCGGCACCTCGCGCTGCGGTGCATATTTCGAGCCAACGACGAGCTGGGGAGGCGCGCCAGAGCTGACGTTGCCCTCATGGACGAGCTCGCAGGACTGCAGTCACGCGTCAATGCGGTCACGGTCGAGGTGAAGGCAGGTGAGATCGCCGGGGCGCGCCGCGCGCTGGGCGACGCCCGTATTTTCCTAGGGTCGATACGGAGGCGAAGAATCTCTGAGAAAGAATTTATACAGAGAGAGCGTCGTGAAACTAATTGAAGGACCTTCTTAGCGATTACATTCCTGTGAAGGTCGCTGAGGTGGGCTTCGCCGACACCAGCGGAGTCGAAGGTGTCGTCGGGCTCAAGACCGGAGACGAGAGGACGTTCACCATGCGCGCGTTCTCCGGGGAGACGGCGATGCACATGCAGAGGTTCGCCCGCGGCGACAGGTCATCGATTCCATCGCTGTTCAACATGCTTGAGGAATTCGCCGAGAGAGCGGGCATCCATCTCGCAGGCGTCGAGGTGTACCCCTCGGGCCAGGTGCTGAGAGCCGACCTCCAATTCATAGGGAGGGGGAAGGACATCCTCGTCAAGGGCTACCGCGCCTCTGACTCGATAGCCCTCGCGCTGTTCTACGACGCTCCCATAATGCTGCACAGGTCTCTTCTGGAGTCGACGAGCAAGGAAGGCCCCGAGATATAGCCTTGGAACTTAAGCTCGGGAAGCTCTCGCCCGAGGTCTTGGAGAAGTATCTGCTCAACATGACGGGCGCGAAGTCGCCCGACCTCGTTGTCGCACCCTCGCTCGGGGTGGACTTCGGCGTCGTGAAGCACGGCAAGACCAGGTTGGTCGTGTCGTCCGACCCCGTCACCGGGGTGAGGGAGAGAGTCGGCTGGTACGCCGTCAATGTGAACGCGAACGACGTCGCGACCAGCGGAAACGCCCCCCAGTTCCTTCAATCCATAATACTGCTGCCGGAGGACGCATCCGTCAGAGACGTCGCGAGGATCTCGTCCGAGATCAACAGGACTGCCTCGGACCTTGGGATAACCGTAGTGGGTGGGCACACCGAGCTGACTCCCGGTCTCCGCAGGCCCATAGTGGCGATGACAGCTTTCGCCTTTGCGGATTCGTACGTCACCGCTGCCGATGCCAGAGATGGTGACTCGATAGTCCTCACGAAGACCGCGGGAGTCGAGGGGACAGCAATCTGCGCCTCTGACGCCAGGGCTTTGCGAGGGAAGCTCGACCCGGCCGTCGCAAGACGTGCCGCGGGGTTCCTCAGGAAGCTCAGCATAGTAGCCGAGGCCCGCGCCGCCTTCGCCACGGACGCCGTGCACGCGATGCACGACTGCACCGAGGGAGGAGTGCTCGGGGCGGTCTACGAGATGTCCCGTGCGTCTGGCCTGGGTTTCGTGCTGGAGGAAGCGACCATCCCCGTAGCCCCGGAGACCGCAGCGGTCTGCTCGGTGCTGAACCTCAACCCCCTCCGTCTCATAAGCTCGGGCGCGCTCCTGGTCGCAGTGGCCAAGGGCAAGGAGAAGGATGTCGTCGCCGCGGTCATGAGGGCCGGCTCGAGGGCCGCCGTCATCGGGAAGTTCAGGAAGGGGAAAAGGACGCTGGTCCACGAAGACGGCGAGAAGGAGGAGGTCACCGACGCGCCCACCGACGAGATATGGAAGCTGATCAGCAGGCAAGGCCTGTAGCCGTCATCAGTGCCGCAGCAGCAGGCTTATGCCCACAAGGACGACCATGGTCACGACGAGGAGCAGCAGCGTGAGGTTCCTGAAATTCCTCATGCGCTTCTGCGCGTTCTCGTCCATCTGCTCGTGCTCTGGTGAACAGTAGTCCTTGCTCGCGGAGATCGATATCCCGCACACCGGACAGTGCTTGTGCGGAGTGACGTTCCCGCTCGGCTTCGACAACCTGAGGCGCGCGGAGCAGTCTTAGTTTATAGTTTTTCCCACGGGCAGAGGACTCAGGACAGGGGTGCCTGTAGCCTCGCGATGGTCGAGGAGACTTTGTCTATGTACTCGTCGAGACGCGCCAGAATCGTGCGGGAAGTGACGGCGCCTATGACCTTGTTGTCCTGTATGACCAGCACTCTCCTCACACCCCTTTCGGTCATTATCCTTGCGATGCTCTCGAGCCCCTCGCTGGCGGAGACCGAGATGAGCCCCTCGGTCATCAGTTCGCCGACGGCAATCTTCGAGGGCTCCTTCCCCTCAGCGACCACCTTGGAGAGGTAGTCCCACTCCGTGACGATGCCCACGGGCTTGTCGTCCCTGACGACTACGACGTACCCCTGTCGCTTCTCTTTCATGAGCTTGGCCGCGTCGAGCGCGCTGGTCGTCGGTGGAAGGGTCAGAGAGACAGGTTCGGCGACGTCCTTGGCGAAGAGGACCATCATTCCACTGGAACGTCGCCGCGATAGATAACGGTTTCCTTGTTTCTATTACCTGTTTGAGAGGCCGGGATGGCCGACAGGAGGCTCAGGACCGCCATCGCGATGAACGTCACGTGCAGGGCGCTGACGAACAGGTTCACGCTGATGGACCCGGCCGGCGGCGGTATCCCCGCGAAGATATCCTCCAGCGCGGCCGTGGGGACCGTCGAGCCAAGTATCGCGAATATCATCCCCAGGCTGAGGAGCGAACCTACGCTGAAGAGTGTGGTGGAGACGCCCGACGCGACCCCCCTCTGGGCCGGGGGGACAGAGTTCATTATCGCTGCGATGTTCGGCGCGAAGAACATGCCTCCTCCCACTCCTGCCACCACCATGCAGAATGCAAAGTCATCGTACGGGGCATGGTAAGAGAGGGTCGAGAAGAGGAACATCGCCGCTGCGGAGAGTACCATCCCGGAGGTGGTCAGTCGCCTTGGGCCGATCCGGTCGGAGACGTGTCCGCTGAGGGGACCGACGCAGACGAACGCGATGGCGAACGGCAGGAGGAGGATCCCCGACTTGAACGCGCTGTAAAGAAGAGCGCCCTGGAAGTAGAAGATCAGGAGGAGCGAGAGCGAGCTTCTCGATACAGAGGTCAGCAGGTTGGCCAGGCTGCCAGCGGCGAACGCCCTGAGCCGGAAGAGGTGAACGTCGATCATGGGGCTCCTGACCCGGGCTTCCACGAATGCGAAGAGGCCCAGAGCGATCAGGCCGCCCGCCATGAGGACGTAGTCCTCGTAGCTCCAGCCGGATATCGCTCCCAGAGTCAGCCCGAGCAGGAACGCAGCCAGCCCGATGCCGAACAGTACGTTGCCGAACGGGTCGAGCTTCTCCCCCTTCGCCCTGATGCTGACGTCCTTGAGCCTCACGTACGCCCAGACCGTGGCGAATGCGCCGGGGGCGAGGTTGATCCAGAATATCGACCTCCATCCGAGGATGGTCGTGAGGACTCCACCCGCGACGAGGCCCAGGATCGAGCCCGCTACGCCCGCAACCTGATTGATCCCTAGCGCCCTTCCTCTCTCGGTCACCGGGAAGGCGTCCGTGAGTATCGCCGCGTTGTTCGAGAGGATGAGCGCGGCCCCGAGTCCCTGGACCAGTCGCATCATGACGAGGAAGATGCCGTCAGGAGCGATGCTGCAGAGTCCAGACCCGGTCGTGAAGATGGCAAAGCCGAGGTTGTACAGCTTGACGCGTCCGAATATATCTCCCAGCCTGCCAATCGTCAGAAGCGTCGTGGCGGTTACGAGCGTGTAACCCATGATTATCCAGATGCCGTCGAAGGTGGTGGTGCCGGGGAGCTCGTTCGGTCTGAGGATGGTCGGGAGGGATATGAGGACTATGTTGTTGTCGAGCTGCGACATGAATGCGCCTATTGTCGTGTTAGTGAGGACGACGTACTTGTACTGCAATCACTCGCCTTCTTTCTTCCCGCCAGCGTCCGCCGAATGGAAGCCGTATTTTACTAATGTGCACCGCTGCCGTGAAGTACGTCCCAGGCTGACTCCGAAGCCGTGAGGACTTCCTCGTCCTCGCCGGGATGGCCCACGAGCTGCAGGCCGGTGGGTAGCCCGCCTCGCGACATGGGAAGGCTCAGCGCGGGGAGGCCGGTAAGGTTGAACAGTTCCGCGTTCCTCAGCATGAGCGTCCTGAAGGAGCCCGTCTCCTTGCCCAGGATTTCGTCTATCTTTGGTGGGACTATCAGGCAACTCGGCATCGCGAGTAGGTCGACGTCCCTCATCATGCGCGACATCGACCGTCCGGCCGCGAAGATGGCCCCCAGCGAACGAACGTACTGTGGCACGCTCGCGTTCCGGCCCCGGTCCATCAGGGCCAGTACGTCGGGGTGTATCTCCTTCCGGGTCTCGGGAGAGCGCAGGATCGACTCATAGAACCAGGCACCCTCCTTGAGCATTATCACCGCGCGTGCGCGTGCGTACCTCGTGAAGTCTCCGGTCGCCTCGACGTCCTTTGTCGCGAACTCGCCGCTCTCCTTGAGGTCGTCCAACGTCCTCCAAAAGTCCTTCGAGACCTTTGAGTCCATGTCGTCGGTGAAATACGAGGAAGGTATGCCCAGGACGCGCTTCCGCCGGGCGGCGGGGGAGCTGCCTGTAAGCGTCCTGAACCCGAGGGCGAGGTCCGGCGTCGACTTGGCGAAGAGGCCCATGTGGTCGAGCGAGCCGCCCAGCGGGAATACGCCTTCGGTGCTGAGAAGCCCGTGTGAGGGCTTGAAGCCGCATACGCCGTTGAGCGCGGCCGGGACTCTCACGGACCCGCCCGTATCTGTCCCCGTGCTGAGGATGGGGCCCCTTGAGAGCGCGACGGATACCGCCGACCCTCCGCTCGAACCTCCGGAGATGCGTTCTGGGTCGACGGCGTTGTGTATGGGGCCGCCAAGACCGCTGGTCCCCATGATCCCGATGGCCAGCTCGTGGAGGTTGGTCTTGCCGAGCGGGATGCAGCCCGCCCCAAGGAGCTGGTCTATGACGTCCGCATTCGTCGTGGGCACGTAGTCCAGGAACGCCTTGCAGGCGTCCGTCGTCGGGAACCCGCCCAGGAAGGTGTTGTCCTTTATCGTAAGCGGCACGCCGAAGAGCGGGGGGAGCGGCGCGCCACCGCGCTTGGCGAGCCAACCGTCGAGCTCACGCGCTCTGGAAAGGGCGAGGCCGTTCTTGCCCGACAAGACCGTGATGAACGCGTTGTGCTTCTTGGCATAACCGTCGATGTTCTTGAGCTCTTCGGTGACGACCTCCTCGCAGGAGACCTCTCCGGCGAGCAGCCGTTCATGAAAGGAGGCTATCGAGGAACCGTGGCGCCCCGCTCCGGCAGGTTTCAAGCGGCTTGGTCATACGCGTCCGTGCCTATATTCATGACTGGGGCGATTAGGAAGGGCACCGTCCATGTGGGTTGTGGGATCGTTATCGCGAGCATCATGTTGTAATCGCTCGACAGCTGGAATATGGATGGGCTGAACTGGCCTATCGTCTGGTTGGATGCGGAGCTCGGCCCGGAGGCCGCCGCGTACGACGAATTGAGGTCGTTCCAGAACGTAGTGTTGCCGACACCCGACTGGACGGCATATGAGGCGTTGAGTGCGCTCCAGATCGTGCTTGTGGTGACCCAGCCGAGGGAGACGTTCTGGCCCGATAGCACCATGGTCACGTTGTAGGGCGTCGCCAAAAACCCTGTGAGAGAGTAGCTGTGATCCGGTATCAGGTCCTTGGATCCGCTTACCTGGCTCAGGTTCAGGTCTCCGATGCCGTTCTTTGCGATGATGGTCACGTTGTATCCCGCGGATGCATCACCAGATGGGGAGCCGCTACTCGGGGTGTAGACGGTGAGGACGCCGATGAATTCGGCGGTCTTTGTCGATGCGGCGTTGTAATAGACAGAGGCGATGGTCAAGGCTCCGGCGACGACTACCGTCCCCAGGAAGATGGCTACGAGCGTCCCACCCTTCATCCTGAGACCCTTCTTCTCTGTCTTCAACTCTGAATATTGTGCACGTACCTCTATTTGAGGTATCCTATCTTTTGCACAAACAGAGGTGTCCCGGAGATTTGCGATTTTGTTTAACAATAATGACAAGCTCTCTTTTGCGCAGGCTACGTGCAGGACACCCAGGATGTCAGTAGCGAAGGCGCCTGCCCAGGCTCAGCCTGCGAACCAGATGAGCAAGCTCAAGAAGATCGAGTGGTACGCGGGACAGCTCGTCAACGAGGCCGTGGAGAGCGAGAAGGCCGGGAAACTCGAGGAGGCAGTCGTGAAGTACCTTAACGCGGCGGATATCCTCTTGCTGCTCGCCAAAGGCCAGGACAACTACACCGTGTGGAAGTCGTACTCGGACAGGGCGCTGCAGTGCCAGCAGAGGTCTAAGGTCCTGATGGCGAAGCGCAGCCTCGCTAATCAGAAGTAGCGATCCGGCGGAACTTCCTTACCATCCACCACTCGAAAAGGAGCATCGCGACGCCAAGAGCGATGATGATTGCAGCAATCGTCACGCTCACGAGCACCGTAAATATCCCGAGGGCTATCATCAGGAGGGTTGCCACCCGGGCAAGCCGGCTGCTCTTCACCCGGGGTCCGGTCTTTGCAGCCACCTGATGACGCTTCCAGAGCGAATTAGGGGTGCTCAGCGGCTGTAGAGGCCGACGGTGCGGGCCTGTTCGAGGATGTGGGTTCCGATCGCCTCGATCACGCCCTCCATGTTCATGCCAGGCTTGAGCGAAAGGGTTTGGTCTAGGGCGTATACCCAGAAGTAATAGTGGTGGGCGCCGTGGCCGTTCGGCGGGTAGGGTCCCATGTAGCCTGTCTTGCCGGTGCCATTAACCCCGCCCGTGTAGGCGTTCGGAGGCTGACCCTCGGCTAGCTTGGTGACGTTTGATGGGATGCCGTACAGGACCCAGTGCACGAACCCGTGCGGAAGGGGTGCATCGGGGTCGAAGCAGAGGAGCGCGTACTCCTTGGTCCCGCCCGGTGCCCCGCTCCACTCGAGCGGCGGTGAGAGGTTGTCACCGTCACCTGCATTTCGTTTGGGAATCGTACCGAGCGGACCAAATGCGCTGCTCGTTACCTTGAAGTTTCCTAGCTTGAGGGACATGTGTCTCGGGAGCGGTCGAGGCCCGCGATAATTAAGGTTGAAGGAACTATCTACCGAGGCCACGTCGACGGCAAGGTGTGGCGTCCTTCCGGTTTGCCGCGCGTCAGGACGACGTTCCGTCGTGCCCGGACCCGAATAGTGGCTGTATAGGCGGAGGGGAGTCAGGGAGCTTCTCCTCTCCGTGCTCTATCTTGCGGTAGAGGTCGAGCACCTTCGCATTCCTACCGATGAGAAGGCCCAGCCCGAACATGAGCAGCAGGTCCACCGCTATCGTCGCATAGAGGTCGGTGGACGCCAGCTGGACGGCCGGGTTGATCACGAAGAGGCTAGGGCCGAAGACGATGAAATCTATGGAGAGGCGTGCGATCAGGCCCACTACGTAGATGATGTACAGCAGGACGCCGCCTTTGAAGTATACGCCGTCAGACCCCTGCCAGAAGGATATCCTCCTGTGCGAAAACCTGTAGGAGAAGACCGCTGCGGCGAGGAGGACGGCCACATAGGGGACTGCGAAGATCAGCGACACCCCTTCGAAGAAGGAGAGTATCGAGAAGACCGAGCCGAGGGCGACGTAGAAGACCGCGTAGGCGATGGTCCTGCCGACGCTGAACCGCATCCCGTGATAGCTCCTGTAGATCCTGCGGACGATGAGGAGCACCAGTATAGCCAGAAAGATGAGGACGCTGTCTCCAGAACCCCCGGCGGACGGAGTAGACGACAAAGAGGAAAGGCGCGAAATGGTTAGGGTTTTAGACTTTGCGTCAGCATCCTTCATGATTTTTCGCCGACCCGATAATGATTAATATTCGCCGACTGTCACTCGCACTCGCCCATGCCGGACCCTTACGCGACGCCTTCGATATGGCACGAGAAAGATGAAGCATGGCACGCTGTGATGCCCGGGGTTTCGAGGCGGGTCGTCACCCACGCCGCGACTGGCATGATGATCTACTACAAGATCGCCCCTGGGACCGTGTTCGCCTGGCACAACCACCCCCACTCCCAGTTCGGTCTCTTCCTCCAGGGAACAGGTACGTTCAGGGTGGGTGAAACCGAGTGGAGGGTGAAGAAGGGAGATGGCTACTTCATACCTCCAGGCGTCTTCCATGAACTGAAGGTGGACGGAGACGAGTTGTTCGTGTGCGTCGATTTCTTCACGCCCGAGCGCGGCGACTATGCAGCCGAGGCGCTCAAGCCAGACCCGATATAGTTCAGGCCGGGGATCGGGGCATCGGATATATGCGTCCCTTGGCGGCTCCGGACCGTGCCCATGTCAAGAGCAGACCTTCTTCGTTTCTTCAGGAACGCGGGCAGGCTGAAATCGGAGCCCCGCCGCGGATGGATGATGAAGCTGGAGCTCCCGTACCCCGAGTCGGTTGCGGACCATAGCTACCGCGTGGCGCTTATGGCTATGGTCTACAGCGACGAGCGCGGACTGGACACCGGGAAGGCCATGAGGATGGCACTCCTGCACGACGTCCCTGAAGCAATCGTGGGGGATAGCATGCCCGGAGAGAGGACGCCGTCTGGCAAGAGACGTCTCGAGTCCAGAGCGATGCGGACGATCGTAAGGGACGTCCCTCCGCCTCTCGCGGAGTTGTACCTCAAAGCATGGGACGAGTATGAGCGGGGGACCTCTCCGGAGGCCAAGCTCGTCAAGCAGCTCGACAAAGTCGAGATGGCGATGCAGGCGATGGAGTACAGGGAGCGATATCCGCGCAAGGACGTGAAAGAGTTCATGTCTACGGCGAGGAGGACCGTAAGGGACCCGGAACTCTTACGGGCGATCGATGAGATCGACGCGTAGACGGGTCCGCGGGAGATACCAAGCTTTTTAGACGCTGCCGGGACGGAAAAGGCCGTGAAGCTCAAACAGCTCGATCGCCTCGGGATGGGCGTATTCCCGACCCCGTTCGAGCCCATGCCGAGGCTCCAGGCAGAGCTCGGGGGCCCGAAGCTCTTCGTCAAACGGGACGACCTTACCGGTATCGCACTCGGTGGGAACAAGATACGGCAGCTCAACTACATCCTCGTCGAGGCCAGGAAGAAGAAAGCAGACTACGTGATAACGACCTGCGGCGTTCAGTCGAACTGGTCCAGGCAGACCGCGGCTCTGGCTGCGAAGATGGGCATGAAGGCGCTGCTCGTTCTCCGCACCGCCCAGTTCAAGACCAAGCCCAAGATATACGACGGGAACATCCTTCTCGACCACATCCTGGGCGCAGACGTCAAGGTAATCGACATGAAGATCAGCGAGGACCCGACGCCGATCCTGGAGCAGGAGGCCGAGAAGCTGCGGAAAAAAGGGCACAAGCCGTTCGTCCTTGGGCTAGCTGCCTCCACCTCGCCGCTGGCCACAGCGGCCTATGCGTATGCGTTCCTAGAGATGGCCGAGCAGGCCAGGGCGACGGGCGCGAACCTTGATGCGGTCTTCGTCGCGTCGTCAGCGGGTCCCACGCAGGCAGGTCTCATACTGGGCGCAAAAATCATGCGCCAGAGCACGAAGGTGATAGGCGTAAACGTCGGCGCATACCCCGAGGAGAGGATGAGGGATGTGATACTGAGGTCCTCCGAGGGTGCGGCCAAGCTCCTCGAGACCAGGGCAAGGGTGACGCCGGATGACATCATCATCAATAGCGACTACGCCGGGAAGGACTATGGGATATCCACTGAAGAGTCAGTCGAGGCGTTGAAGCTCATCGCGAGGACGGAGGCGCTCATCGTCGACCCCGTATACACTGCGAAGACGGTAGCGTGCATGGTCGGGATGATAAGGGCCGGTGAATTCAGGGCAGGCCAGAACGTCTGCTTCGTGCACACGGGAGGGATACCTGCCCTGTTCCCCTACAGGGAAGAGTTCCAGCCGGGACGCTGAGCCCGGCCTCTGCTCAAGGCCATCCGCCGAGCATGCCGCCGTCGACGGGTATCGCCGCACCCGTTACGAAGGACGAATCTTCGGATGCAAGGAAGAGAGCCACCTTTGCCACCTCTTCCGGCGTGCCCACCCGCGCGAGAGCGTGCTTGCGGACGAGGTCAGCCTCGGCCTGCTTGGGATTGGCTGCTTGTCCCAGGATGTCGCGCAGCATCGGAGTATCGATCGCGCCCGGCAGGATGCAATTGGCGCGGATGTTGTCCTTGGCAAAGTCTAGGGCCGTCGCCCTAGTGAGCATCAGCACTCCTCCCTTCGAGGCATCGTAGGCAGCCTCGTCTTTCATCGCCATGAGCGAGTTGATGGACCCCGTGTTGATTATCGAGCCGCTGCCCTGCTTCTGCATATGCGGTATCGCGAACCTGGTGCAGAGGAATGTACCATTGATGTTCGTATCGATGACCGCGCGCCACTCCTTCTCCGACGTGGTCAGGACGGTACCGACAGGAGAGAGCGCTGCGTTGTTGAAGAGTACGTCTATCCTACCGTAGGTCGAGACGGTACGCTCGATGAGTGCCTTGGCATCTTTGCTCTTGGAGACGTCCGTCTTCACGAAGATGGCGTCGCCTCCCTCCTTCTTGATCTCCCTTAGCACCTTCTCCCCCTTCGCAGCGTCCCTGGCGGCTATCGCCACCTTCGCCCCCTCGCGGGCGAAGAGCAGCGAGGATGCCTTACCTATGCCGGAGTTCCCGCCCGTGATTATGGCGACGCGTCCCTCGAGCTTCATGCCCAGTCCGTGAGAGACGCGCTAAAAGAAGGCTTCGAGGTCTACGGGACTGTTCGCCATGCCCTGAGGGCCTCGTACCAGAAGATCGCGGAGGCTGCCGCCAGCAAGACAGCAAACCATCCCACGATCGGGTCAGAAGCGTAGGACTGAACCGTGACGAGGCTGAGGTAGACCGTGAACACCGTGAAGAGCATCCCGTAGAAGACGAAGCGCGGCACAAGGATCCTTCCTAACCTGGTGAAGTCCTTGAGGACGTCCACCTTCACCTCGCCGACGACGCGATAGCCTCCTCCCTCCTCCTTCAAGAGCCCCATCTCGGCCAGCTTGTTGATGTGATACTGCGCGAGCGACGCGTTCGAGAGACCGAGCGAGCGCTGCACCTCCCTCACGCCGACGTTACCCTGCCTGAGCGCGTAGAGATAGACACGGAGTGTGTTCCCGCGGAGCTCATTTGTGACTTTTTGATTCTCCAATGCCAACCAAGCTCGTCCAACAGGCTTCTGTTGTCTTGTCTGGGGCATCGTTCATCGCTCGACGATAAAAAGGGTTGGGAGTGTGGCTCACGTAGCCACCACGACGAAGCTGGCGACAGCCTGCGTCCCTATCACGGTGACCAGGTACTGCTGGTGCGAGACGACCCCTCCCTGCTCTGCTGCCGGGCTGAGGAAGCCGAGGCTAATGAGTCCCTCGTAGGACAGTACAGCTGATTCGCTGGCCGACAGGTTGAGGCCCGTCGTCCTGAAGACGTCAGCGGAGACCGAGCTCTGCACGTCGGTGGCAAGTGGCGTCGCTATCCTCACGGGCACGAGCGTCCCGTTGGGCAGGATGGCGAAGACCGCAGATCCCATGAAAGAGGTCGGGAGCTGGCCGTGGACGATGACGTTCGATGAGAGCGCGCTGACCAGCGGCGAGACGACCACCAGCGTTAGGGTGGTGGAGTTGGATCCTGTGTTCGTGACGCTGACGCTGAGGTGGGTGGCGTTGAGGCTTGCGGCCGTTATGACGAGGTTGGCTGTGTAGTTCTGCTGGAGCTGCGTCCACCACTGGACGCCGATGAGACTCGTCTTGTTACCCTGCTGCTGCATTCCGGTGGTCACGCTGCCGGAGGGTACCGGGTAGGCGGTTGCAACTGACTTTATGATGAATTCTGGTGTGGACGAGCTACCTATGTTCACGACGGTCGGCGATATGTCGATTATCGTGACACTCGGGACGGAGGCGTTGACTTCGATGCCGTGGATTATCGGGACGACCAGTTCAGCGGACTGAACGAATGCCGTGTAGTTCTGCCCGTCGTATGTGACCTCGGCCGAGCTGATGTTGAACCTCAGCTGGTTGTAGTCTCCCGTAGCTATCTTTACCGAGGATATCGTCTGGCTGACGTTGACGGTGCCGAGGAGCTGCACCTCGCCCGAGGACTGCACCTCGGTCCAACCGGTCTGGTTGCCTGCGCTGGATACGTGGACGTCGAGGTTCATGTACGAGACGT
>JASHPA010000181.1 GCA_030038365.1 Nitrososphaerales archaeon | reverse complement strand
TCAGAATCATGTGTCGTCCTGTAACAGTCGCAACCACTCATGCTATCGGTGCGGGATGTATCTCGGAAGATGTGACTGCCCGCGCCTGGGGTCTCCTCTGGACTACTGAGAAGCGCTCTTGTCTTCGACGGCGAAAATCTCCACCAGAGCCCTGAAACCCCTCTTCGTGTAGAACCTTGCGGCGATCGCGTTCTGTGCAGGAAACTCGGCCACAATCATCTCCGCCCCCATGGCCTTGAGCCTCTGCGAAGCCCGTGAGATTATCTCCCTTCCCAGGTCCTTCCTGCGCGCTTCCGGCAGGATGTAAAAGTCCGTGATGGAACCCTCCTTCGCCGGCACGTAGAACAACCTGTCCCTTATCTCTGCCCGGAGCACGCCGACCACCTTGGGACCCCTGGTCGCGACCAGGACCAGCTTGTCCTCGGAGCCGAGAGAGTCCGAGAGGTAGCTTACTGCGCGCTTCTGCGCGTCCTCGACGACCTTGAAGAGCGGGTCGAACTCTCCGTTCAGCTTCTTCATCCTTATGATGAGCTCTGCCGCTTCATTGACATCTCCGGGTTTGGCCTCTCTGACCACAAGTTCTTCCAAGAACTTCGTCATCTCGCCGATTCCCAGTCTTGCGGAGGCGGCTGTATTATCCCCTTCTCCATCAGGAAGGATGACACCCTCCTGGCCCTCTCCATGGTAATCCGCGCGCTGGCGAGAAGCTCATCGCGCGTTCTCGACTTCCTCGCAAGACCCTCGCGCTGGGCCTCTTCCCCTATGGTGGCCGCGACGCTCGGGAAGACGCCCCAGTCGAGCATGTTCGGGATGATATTCGTGTCGGACACGCCTTTCTCTCTCGAGAAGCTAGCGAGTTCCTTCGCGGCCGCGATCACCATCGTATCGCTGATTGTCTTCGCCCGCGCATCCAGAGCCCCGCGGAAGACCGCGGGGAACAGCACGCTGTTGTTGACCTGATTGGGGAAGTCGGACCTTCCCGTCGCGACCACTGCAGCTCCCGCTTTCTTCGCTTCATCGGGCCACATCTCGGGCACGGGGTTCGAGAGCAGGAAGGTGACGGGCCTTTTCGCCATCACGGCGATGTCCTCTCGCTTTACTATGTCAGGACCGGGCGTCGACGCAGCGATGAGTACATCGGCACCCTTGAGAGCTTCACGCAGACCCCCCTTCACCTTCGAAGGATTGGTCTTGAGGGCCATCTCGTACTTCCATCTGTTCTTGAGCAGGAGCTGGTCGATATCCTCCCTCTCGGCGTGCAGGGTCCCTTTGCTGTCCACCAGGATTATCTCGCCAGCGGGAGCTCCAGCCCCGATTAGGAGTCTAGCGGTGGCTATGTTCGCCGCCCCTGACCCGAAGAAGACAATCTTGCTCCTGTCCAGTGACCTCCCCGTCACTTCAAGGGCGTTGTAGAGGGCCGCGAGTATCACGCCAGCCGTCCCCTGCTGGTCATCGTGCCAGACAGGTATGTTCATGCTCTCCCTCAGCCTTTCGAGGACGCCGAAACACTTCGGCGACGCGATGTCCTCGAGGTTGATGCCTCCGAAGGCTGGCTCCAGGGCTTCAGCTATCCCCACCAGCTTATCTTCAGTCGTCGCCCTGACGGGTATCGGAATCGCATCGACACCGCCAAGGTACTTGTAGATTAGCGCCTTCCCCTCCATGACAGGAGTGGACGCTTCAGGTCCGACATTACCGAGCCCAAGGACCCTGCTGCCATCGGTCAGTACGGCGATCGTGTTCCATCTGTTGGTGTATTCGAAGGAGAGGTCTGCCTCCTTCTCTATCGCCCTGGAGACGGCCGCGACGCCAGGCGTGTACCAAACCGAAAAGTCGTCGAGGGACCTCACCGGCACCTTTGGCACAGTCTCGATCTTGCCGCCGTAGTAGGCGGAGCCCTCGATAGCCCTCCTTGATTTTTCGTCTAGGGGTTGCTCCGAATCCATGCACCCGACCCGGACCGGGCCTATTTGAACAAACGTAACATTTTTCGAACTTTCGGCAAGCGGCTAACGGAGGCGGACGGGGGCCGCCCCAAAGGTTAATTCCAGCAGTAGAGTGAACTCCAGTGATTGACACTCGACGCGGCGCTAAAGGACTACGTCCACAAGAACCAAGAGACCTTCCTGAAGGACATCGCCCGACTCTCTGCGCAGCCCAGCGTCTCGGCGACCCACGACGGGGTCGAAGAGTGCGCACTCCTCGTCAAGAAGATGATTGAGGAGATAGGCGGAACAGCCAAGATACTGAGGCTCGACGGAGCGGCTCCGTTGGTCTATGGTGAGGTGCTGAGACCCGGTTCGGATCGGACGGTCCTGTTCTACAACCACTATGACGTCCAGCCGGTCGAGCCCCTTGAGCTCTGGAAGTCCCCGCCGTTCAAGCCGGAGATAAGAGACGGCCGGATGTATGGTCGGGGAGTCTCGGACGACAAGGGGCAGTTGGTCTCCAGACTCAAGCTCATCGAATCCTACATCAAGGTCGACGGAACGCCTCCCTGCAACGTCAAGTTCTGCTTCGAGGGCGAGGAGGAGGTGGGCAGTCCGCATCTCGACAAATATGTGGCTAAGAACGAGGGGCTTTTCAAGTCGGATGTCGTCGTCTGGGAGTACGGGAACGTCGATGCGAAGGGAAGACCGGTAGTAGGCCTTGGAGTGAAGGGCATGATTTACCTCGAGCTCGTCGTCAAGACGCTCAACCGGGACGCCCACAGCATGAACGCGGCCGCCCTTCCCAACCCTGTGTGGCGGCTCGTGCGACTCCTCTCACTCATCAAGGACGAGAAGGGACACATCAAGATTCCAGGATGGTACGACCATATCATCGGACTGTCGTCTGACGAGATTAAGGTACTGAGGGAGGAGCCCTTCGATGCCGAGGGACTGCTCGCGACCTACGCTGCGAAGGAGTTCATAGGAGGGATGTCAGCGGAAGAAGCGAAGCTCGCCCTGGTGGCCGGACCCACGGCCAACATCGCCGGGATATGGGCTGGCTATATGGGACCAGGCAGCAAGACCGTCCTCCCCGCGGAGGTCCACTGCAAGATGGACTTCAGGCTAGTCCCAGGGCAGGTCCCCGACGAGCTCTTCGACAGCTTCACAGGATATCTCGCGTCCAACGGGTTCTCCGATGTCAAGATAGAGAAGATGACCATGGAGCCAGCGGCGAGGACAAGCTACACGAGTCCGTGGGCTCAGGCGACCGTACATGCTGCACGCGAGATTTTCGGGGTCAAGCCAGTTATCGAGCTCTCGAGTGCCGGCACCGGCCCACTCTACGTCTTCTCGAGACGCTACGGGGCCGATGCAGTTGACATAGGCTTCGCACCCCATGATGACGCCATACATGCCCCCAATGAGAACATCAGAGTGGACTATCTGGAGAAGGGGATGCTCTGGATTGGAGAGGCCATCGAAGAGTATCTGGCTGGCGCCAGACCGAAGGGTTGAACGGCACCGCTGATATGAGGAACGGAATGTTAGATTAGCTGAGAGAATTGCGAGTCCCGTCACCATCAAACATAATACCACACCGGCGGAAGACCAACCTCTTCACAGAGTTCTGGACATGATTCTGGGTGTTCCAAAGGAGACGGTCGCGGGTGAGAAGAGAGTCTCAGTCGTTCCCGACGCTCTCCCTCGACTCGTCGGGGTCTCTGTGGTGATTGAGAAGGGAGCTGGGGAGGCTGCGGGCTTCTCTGATTCCAGCTATACCGACAAGGGAGCCTCTATCGAGGCGGACGCCAAAGCGCTCTACGGCAACGCCGACGTCGTCCTGAAGGTCGCGCCCCCCTCACCCTCGGAGGCGGACATGCTGAAGGAGGGTTCGACGATAATATCCTTCTTGTATCCATTAGCTAACCTGGAAGCCGTCAGGAAGCTTTCAGCGAAAAAAGTGACCGCATTCGCGATGGAGTTGATACCACGAATCAGCAGGGCCCAGCCCATGGATGCGCTCTCCTCTCAGTCCAATCTCGCAGGATACAAGTCCGTCGTGATAGCCGCGGACACCCTCCCAAAGATTTTCCCGCTCATGATGACGGCGGCCGGCACGATTTCTCCCGCGAGGGTCTTCGTGGTAGGGGCAGGCGTGGCCGGGCTGCAGGCTATTGCGACCGCAAGGAGGCTCGGGGCCCTCGTCGAGGCCTACGACGTGCGACCGATTGTGAAGGAGCAGATCGAGAGCCTGGGCGCGAAGTTCGCACAGATGCCCGTCGAAGCCAAGGATGCTCAGGACGCGGGTGGCTACGCAAAGGCACAGACAGAGGAGTTCTACAAGAAGCAGCAGGCCTTCCTGGCAGGGCGAGCGGCGGCCTCGGACGTGGTCATTACGACGGCCCTTATCCCTGGGCAGAAGGCCCCGATCCTGATTTCGGAGGACGCGGTGAGGAGCATGCGTCCCGGCTCCGTGGTGGTCGACCTCGCGGCCGAGCAAGGAGGCAACTGCGCGCTGACCGAACCCGGAAAGAGCATCGTGAAGTATGGGGTGACGGTTGTCGGACCTCTTAACCTCCCATCGGCGATGGCGCCGCAGGCGAGCCAGATGTACTCCAGAAATATCACATCGCTTCTCCTAGTCATGCTGAAGGACGGAGGC
>JASHPA010000180.1 GCA_030038365.1 Nitrososphaerales archaeon | reverse complement strand
GTGATGCCGTCTGTGTATATCCCGAACTCCATGTCCGGCGCAAGAAGGTCGTCACTCGCCAGGCTGGGCAGTCTCTCCCAGTAGCGGACCGAGTCGTAGGAGATGTAGCCCACGGCACCTCCCATGAAGCGGTAGGGACCCCTCCCGGTGTCGGGACCCATAAGCGCCCTGATGGTCTCGAGAGGGTCGGAGGCGGTCATGTGTTCGCGACGGCCTTTAACGTGGTCGAGCATGTCGATCTGGCCGTTCTTGACGCGGATCGTCATCGACGGCTCGAAGCCGATGAAAGAATACTCGGCGAGCCTAGTCGCGCTCTTCGCGGACTCGAGAAGGAAGGCCTCGTCGTATTCTTGCTGGACTTTCAGGAAAAGCTTCTGGGGGGAATCTGAGGTTTGCAGTCTATGGGCTTTGAGCCTGGAAGTCTGAACCGTTGCCGGGGAGCCAAACGTAGTCACCCATCTTGTTCGCCGGTACCGGCATAGAATGCTCGTTTATAATCATTTATGTACGTTTATGTACACTGTCTCATTCTTGTGGTGTCCGTGTCTGGTGTCCGAAGTGGGTTGGTCTGATTCCTCAAGGTTGAGAAGCCTAGTTACCAACGCGTAAATCAGGAGCGCAACCGCGCACATGGCTGCCAAGACTGCAACTGCATCAATGATGCTGCCGTATCCGAAGCCTGTGAACACATCAACAAGAGCTACAAGAACAGTTCCACCAAATGAACCCGCAAGAATTAGATTCGATGACCCTGCGGTTACTCCGGAGGTATCTCTTTGAAGGCGAGGTCCAGCTCTATGCCCCGGGCCCGCCTGTAACCCCTGACGGCGAAGTACGACCCAATCGAGATGAGGTAGACTATCGCTATCACCACAAGGCCTGTGGTCGTGGCACCGCTCACCGCGGGGTCGGCGAGAAGGTAGTAGAAGACAACGCATAGGGCGAGCGTCCCGATGACTCCGAAGATGCTCATCAGGGGCACCCCGCCAATCCTCTTCGTCACCATCTGAGGGGACTGCTCGAAGAGGCGCTTGGCGACGAACGGATAGACTATCGCGGCCACGCACACTATGACGTAACCCGATGTCCACGCGACTATGGAGTTGTCATAGGTCCCCAGGAAGCTCTTGGTCGTCAGATATAGGAAGACAAGGCCGCCGAACACGGTGAGCACCGTCGCCTTAACGGGCGTGTGCAGCTTCGCGTTCACGTCCGCGAACGAAGACGGGAGAATCCTGTCGAAAGAGAACGCGAAGATGGCTCGGGTGCCCATCAGCCCGAAGGTCACCATGAGCAGGATTTCCCATGCTATTCCTGAGACGAGCATGAACCAGTTGAACACGACGTTCGGTTCGAGGATCGCGAGGAAGTAGTCGGTGTAGGGTGCGGCAGGGAGCGGGTACCCGGCGGCTCCCGAGAAGCCATAGTACGAGGTCGCGGCGATGAAGTTGTAGCCGAAGACATTGTAAGTGACGATGCCCATTATCGCCGTCGAGGCGCAGATCACCAGCAACCCCGTGATGAGAGCGATGGGCATCGACCTCGTCGCGCGCTTGGTTTCTCCTCCCACGTATACGGCTGGCTGCGGGAACGCGAGAGTAGCATAGATGATTGGGAGGGCCGCGAGGGAAGCGAGCAGGGTCGGGGAGTGTATGGTCGCTCCCGCTGACTGTGCCGCGCTGATTATGCCGCTGTAGCTGGTATTGAGGCCGTCCTTGAGAGCGTAGGCGTTGAACGCGCTGACGAACTGCGCGTTGTTGGAGAACGCCAGAACCCCTACATAGAGTATCGGATATCCTAGGAAGGCGACGGCGAACAGTCCGAGCATTATCCTGTGCAGCGCCCTTCCCGGAACGAGCAGTATCAGGAACGTCACGACCAGCAGAGCTAGGCCTATGAGCAGCGTGGGTACGATATTGCTGGAGTTCGTGATATACGCCGAGAGGCTGACGAGCCCGGAGTTACCTGTCGTGGACCCGATGGCGGCGAGCTCTGGTCCCAGCACTGTGTAGGTCGCGAACCATGCGTTCTGTCCTATCGAGAAGACGGCGAGAAAGATGAAGAAGATGATACCGACGGCGAATCCTATGGATCCGGTGAGCGACCTCGAGACGTAGACATAGTCTCCGCCGGAGCGCGGTATGGAGGCGGCGAACATACTGTAGACCAATACTATGGGGATGTCTATGAGCAGACCGACTATCCCTATCGAGATTACCATGTTCGAGCCGGGGAAGTAGTAACTGCCGAGCCCGAAGATGAGAAAAGACGCGACGGCGATGTTAAAGTATGCAAGCGTCATTATCATGCCGTCTGTCCAGCTGAGGTCCCTAACGAGGCCCGTAGCTTCCCTTACGAAGGTGCCTGGCTTCGGTGCAGCCAACAGCGGGTCGCCCACGTCCTCGATATTTATGCATATTGGAATTTTACTCTAGTCTGCCTCATAACCCAGAGGATTACAACCGATAAATAGCAAAGCACCCGCCAGCGGCGAGATGAAGATTAAGGACATCGTCTCGACCCCCCTTTACAGCTCATCGATTGACAAGAACATGTCAGACTCGGCGCAAGACAGCATCGTCGTCCAGGTCGTGACCGATGAGCCTGGGGTGGTCGGCGTCGGGGAGACCGACGCGCCTCCCACCGTCGTGAAATCATTCATCGAGATGCACTCGTCCCACGACACCAGCGTGGGTCTCAAGGACATCCTTCTGGGCGAAGACCCGTTGCAGATCGAGAAGCTCTGGAACAAGATGTACGAAAGGACCAAGATGGCGGGCAGGAGGGGAATCGGGCTCAACGCGATAGGGGCAATCGACATGGCGCTATGGGATCTCGCGGGCAAGTACTACGACAAGCCAGTCTGGGCGCTGCTCGGTGGCGCCCAGAAAGAGGCGGCCGCGCCCTACGCTAGCCTGTTCCCTCTCATGAACCCACGGGATCCAGAGAGGGAAAAGGTAAAGCGCTACATCAACACTGCCAAGCGCCTCGGGTTCAGGGCAGTCAAGCTGGAGGAACTCCTGAACAGTCCACGCCGCGACCTTCAGATAGTGACCACCGCCAGGGAGGCCTTGGGGGAAGATGGCACCCTCATGGTCGACGCCTACTACTGCTGGCCCGACTTCAAGACTGCGCTGACCGAATGTCAGAAGTACAAAGAACAGAACCTCTACTTCATCGAGACGCCCCTGCCAGTTGACGATATCGAAGGATACTCGAGGCTCAGGAGTGCTCTGGACGCCAGGGTCGCGATGGGCGAGTTCCTGACGTCGCGCTACGAGTTCTTCGACCTCATAGACCACGGAGGCGTAGACGTCGCCCAGCCTGATATCGGGAGGGTGGGCGGCTTCACGGAAGCGAAGAAGGTCGCGGACTACGCGGCAGCAAAAGGAGTCCTGGTCGTGCCCCACTGCTGGAAGACGGGGATAGGCATTGCCGCATCCCTCCACTACTGTCTCGCGACCTCGAACTGCCCGTACTTTGAGTTCATGCTCAAGGAGCTCTCCCCCTCGGAACTCCGATGGTCGCTCGTGAAGAAGGAGTTCGCAGTGAAGGATGGGCTGATAGATCCTCCCGATGACCCTGGCCTGGGCATAGAGCTAGACGGAAAGATCATTGAGAAGTTTTCCGAACCGCCTGGATGACATCGACACCCTCTGCCCGACAGGTAGAGAACGAGTCGATCGGTTGCAGCCGCAGGAAACATAGTAATGAAAATCCTTCCGCGGGCTTTTTTTACACTGTCCAATCCAGTGGGTGGCGGAAACGGGCGACTAGTTCGGGTGGAAGAGCGTTGACTTTAGCTAGCGCAGAGGATTTTCGTGAGAGCAAGAAACATATATGCTGTGTGCCCTATTACGCTCCAGTAGCTGGAAAGGACCGGCCTCGAGTGGTCAAGGAGCTAAAACGTCCTTGATTCTCGCGAACCTCGACCTTATCGCCTTCAACTCTCCCCGGAACGCTGCCAGCTCCTGCTCGAGTGAGTGCACCTCATCAGGGGCATCGCCCTGCGCAAAGAAGACTCGAACGTCATCGTCTTTCTTTATCGCTTCAATCGTGGATTCGACCGATTCTGCCAAGAAAAGCAGGTCGTCCATGACCTTGTCCAGTACATCCGTGAAATCTTTCGCTGGTGTCCTCATGTCAGGGATTGAATAAGTCGCTCGGTAAAGCCCGATTGGTCTTCGAAAGTTCGCAAGATGGTCAGGTTTGGCTTCTCAGCCTCAAACTTCGACGAGATTCTTAACGGACTGAACGCCTGGACTCCTTCAAAGATCCAACTTTTCGGTCACCTTTCTCTCGGTGACGCTTTGCCATTTCTTTGCCAACCCTCTCCATATCCTTCCACTCTTTCGCTGTGAACTCTCCGATGTTCTTCGGACGGACCAGCTTCGGCCTCTTCAGCTCGGGGAACAGCCTGAACCGCAGGGCCTCAAGAATCTCCGTCATGTCTTCGTCCCAGATGGCGAACGTATTGAACCCTCTGCCGGTATGTTCCAGCATTTACATTCGTCAGACTTCTTCTCTGCCACGAAGCTCCTTCCGCAATCACAATTCTTCTCTCCGAGCTTCATGTGAGGGGCGTTGCTGAGTATTTGACCGTACCTCATGTCCGTGCGTTTGCGGATGTCCTCAAGTATCTCTATGAACTTGGTCTTGCGAATCATTGCTATGCCGCCCACTGATAGTGGTCCTCCAAAAGAGCAAGGATGGCATCGTCGAATGTCAGTCTGTCTGCCTGTTTCTTTGTCCTAAGCTCAGGAAGAAACGTCAATAGCTTCTGGTGGGTTTCAGCGTGCATCCTCACCGTCTTTGATTCGGCTTTCATCTTCAAATCACCTTTGGGAACCACTGTCACACCTACTTCCCAGCGCCTTTTTGAGCAGTTCCATCCACCGATTTTCTCCCGACGCTTCGAACAGTCCCGCCATCCTCAGTAGGTGTCAAGCCTTGAAGGAACTGATTTCCTCTGATGAAAATGTGGTACAGCCGCTATCCCTCCTTCAGAGGCATCTCGTCGCTCTTCCAGCCGGG
>JASHPA010000179.1 GCA_030038365.1 Nitrososphaerales archaeon | reverse complement strand
GGGACAGTGGTACGCCGCCCCGAGCTACCCGGTGGTCGTCGGGGAACAGTCGTGCGTCTCGCTGTCTGGGTTCATCTATTGTATCGCCGGGGCCCCGTCCGCCTCGGAGCACACCGCAGAGGTCTACTATGCCCTCAGTTTGGCCCTTGCAATCGGGTCCACCGAACCATCCATGTCGTCATCGGCCTATAGCTCTTCGGCGACAGCAGTGAACGCCACGTCAGGTCATCAGAAGACGTCGCAAAGCGCAGCTGCAGGCGCCCTCGCCAGCGAGCTCGGCCTCGGCTGGAGTTATCTCGTCCCCCTATGTCTCAACAGCGTCATCCTGATGCTAGTTTCTCTGGTGGTCAGCGCGCGCAGGAAAGGTAAGGTCGGTTGTCTGTCCCGTGGGGAAACGCCCATCAGACGATGTCAGACGTGACGTAATCGAGTCAGCTTCATGCTGGAACCGCGTTGGATTCCGGGATTCTACCAGGGTCTTTCGGCGGGCACCGGCTGTTCCAGTCCGTCGACGGGTATGTTCCGGCCGTTCACCCAGTTGGCGCGCGGCGAAGCAAGAAAGACGATCACATCGGCGACTTCTTCGGGCGTGCCGAGCCGGCCCATGGGAAACCCGTTTCTGACATAGGCGTCGTAGATGTCGGGCTTCTTTAGCCTAAAGTCGTCCCAACCACCTCCGGGCCAGATTATCGAACCCGGGGAGACCGTGTTGACCCTTATCCTGTCGTGGACGAGCTCGAGCGCCAGCCTCTCGGTGAGGAAGATGAGGGCGGCTTTGGAGGAGCCGTACTGTCCAGTGCCCGCAAGCTGCGGCTCCCACCCGGAGATCGACGAGATGTTCACGATACTGCCTTTTCCTGCCTTCTTCATGTACGGGACAGCGAGCCGCGTCATGCGTACCGTCTGGAAGACGTTGATCTCGAAGGTCTTCTCCCAGTCCTGATCCGAGCTCGTCAGCAACGGTCCTCCGAAACCATTACCGACGTTGTTGACCAGCACGTCGACGCCACCGAGCTCGATTTCGCACCTTCTGAGAAATCTCTCAGCATCCTCGGGCTTGGAGACGTCGGCTTGCAGTGCAGTCACCTTCGGACTCTTCGCGCGGAGGTCTTCGGCAGCGCGTGCCACATCATCGTCGTTCCGAGCACAGATTCCTATCTTGCATCCTTCCGCCGCGAAAGCCCGGGCCGCACAGAGACCGATTCCCTTGCTGCCGCCGGTTATCAGGACGGATTTACCGTTTAGGCCCAGGTCCATCGCGTTTTCACCACCAGATCTTCTTTATCGGCCTCTTGATTATCAGCGGTCTGAGGAATTGAATGGCTTTCTCGGCACCATCCTCGGGTGACATGACAGGGTCCTCGTGCTCATACGAGAGGACATAGTCGTACTTGACCTGCAAGAAGGCCGTGATCATCTTCTTCCAGTTCATGTCGCCCCAGCCCACACACCTGTAGGTGAAGCCTCTGTCTATCCTGTCCCAGGTCCCCGTGCTTGTTATCCCGCTCTTGGCGAGATATGGCTCGTTCACCTCGATGTCCTTGGAGTGGCAATGGTAGATTCTGCTGCCGTGGGTGTGGATTGCCACGACCGGGTCTATCCTCTGCCAGACGTATTCGCATGGGTCGAAGTTTATCCCCAGCGCCTTGCTCGGGACCTCTTTGTTCATGCGCACTGCGGTTTCGAGGTTGTAGGCCATATTCTGCGGGTGTACCTCGATAGCTATCTTGACATCGTGCTTGGCCGCGAAATCCGCGTTCTCGCCCCAGACATGTCGGAACTCCTTCCAACCATCCTCCCACTTCTCGATGTTCGTGGACGGCCAGCTGAACCATGCGCTCCAGTCGGGGCAACCCGTGAACCCCACGACGACGGGGACGTCCAGGGCGTGTGCCGTCTGTATCGCCTTCCTGAAGTACCGGTTCGACCGCCTTTGCTTCTCCTTGTTAGGGCCCAGTTGCCAGCGTTCGTGTTCTCCGAGGGCGGATATCATCAACCCGTACTTCTGGACCAGTCGCTTGTATTCGGCGGCGCCCCCGCTCAGTACCCGGTCCATGTCCAGATGAGGACCCGGGCGCCAGTTGTCGAAGTCACTGTAGTCCTTGGTCTGAATCTCGACGGCCTCGTATCCCAAATCGGAGACGTGCTTGAGCATCTTTTCCAGCGGCATGTCGGAGAACAGGAATGTGGCGATTCCTATCTTCAAGCTACGCCCGTTATTTGGAACGAGTCGCTCTTATAAGGGTAGGGAGACCCACTTTTCCGTCTCGGAAGAGAGCGAGATGGCCTCACATATCTCATCGCACTTCCAGCCGTCGTAGAAGGTGGCGCCGAGGGGGTCGACCTTCTTGTCGTTCGCGATGCAGTCCACGAGGTGGTAGATCTGGTTGACGTGGGTGTCCTCCCAGCCTATCATGTGGCCATGAGGCCACCAGAACTTCATCAGCGGATGGACGACCTCCGTGGCCATGATGTCCTTGAAGCCCATCCGGTCCTCCTTGTCCCTCCTGGAGTAGACCTGCAGCTCGTTTAGCCTCTCGAGGTTGAAGTACATCGATCCTTCTGTGCCGTGCACTTCAATCCTCTGGAAGTTCTTTCGGCCTGCGCAGAAGCGCGAAGCTTCGACGCTGCCTATGGCGCCGTTCTTGAATTTCAGGAGCGCGATGAAGGCATCGTCGACGTCGACCTTGCCTTTCTTCGAAGGCTCGCCGAGTAGCGGACGCTCATCAATGAATGTTTTCTTCATGGCGCTGACCGCGGCGACGTCCCCGACCAGGTATCTTCCCAGGTCTATCGAGTGGCTACCCAGGTCGCCGAGGGCCCCCGAACCCGCTATCTTCTTCGAGAGCCTCCAGACGAGCGGGAAGTTCGGGTCCATTATCCACTCCTGAAGGTAGGCTGCGCGGTACTGCAGGATTCTTCCAAGATAGCCTTCTGAGATAAGTTGTCTGGCGAGCATTATGGCAGGTATGAAGCGATAGTTGTACGCGACCATGTTCTTGACCCTGGCTTTGGTCACCGCGTCGTACATTTCCTTAGCCTCCCTGGAGCTCATCGCCATCGGCTTCTCGCAGAAGATGTCCTTACCCGCCTCGGCAGCGGCGATGCTGGGTTCGCGGTGCAGATCGTTTGGCAGTCCGTTGTCGACGAGCTGGATGCGGTCGTCTTTGACCACATCCCTCCAGTCGGTGTAGTGGGTCTGGTATCCGTATCTCCTTGCGGCCTCGGCAACCGCTGCGCTCTTGCGACCCGCTATGGCCACCAGCTTTGGCTTGGCAGGGGGAGGGTAGAAGAAGTACGGCATCTTCAGGTAGCCGTTGCTGTGCGCCTTACCCATGAAGGCGTAGCCGAGCATGCCTACGCCTATCTCCCTGATTTCCTTGTGGCTCTCGACCTCGCCCATCCCGACAAAACCGACCTTCTTCTCGTCAGACATCTGCTTTACTTCCCGAGTCGTGAAAGCTTGATAAGTGTTGGCGGTCCCGGATTCTTGCCTTGAAGTCCGCCCAGGTCGCGGTCCAGAGGGAAGGCGCCCTCTTCGGGAGACCTCTGAAGCGGGTCGAAGACCCGAAGTTCATCACGGGCGCCGGCATGTACCTCGATGACCTGCGTTTCCCGGATATGCTGTATGCGGTCTTCGTCAGGAGCCCATATGCCAGCGCGAAGATCGTCCGGGTGGACATCTCACAGGCGCTGGCGCATCCGAAGGTCGTCGGAGTGGTGACTGCGGAGGATTTGGAAGGGAAGATAACCGACATACCGACCGTTCCGACCAACGCCGAGACCAAGGGGACGGTGAGGAAGGTCCTTGCGTCGGGCTTCGCGCGGCACGTCGGAGACCCCGTCCTGATGATACTTGCCGAGGACAGGTACTCTGCCGAGGATGCCCTGGAGCTGGTCGAGGTCGAGTACGACCCGCTGCCGGCTGTCGTTGACGTTGTCGCGGCCATGGAGAACGGCTCGCCGAGAGTGCACGACTACCTGCCGGACAACATCGCCTACCATATGAAGTTCAGTTCCGGTGACGTCAAGAAAGCGTTCGACTCTGCAGACCACATCGTGAAGGTGGAGCTGGTCAACCAAAGAGTGCATCCTCTCTCGCTCGAGCCCAGGGGCGTAGCGGCCGTATACGACGAAGGGAACGACGATATCACGATGTGGCTGTCCTGCCAGGACCCCCACGGCCTCAGGAACGCTATAGCAGGGATTCTGAAGATGTCGCCTCAGAAGCTGAGGCTGATAGCGCCCGACGTCGGCGGCGGTTTCGGGGGAAAAGGGGCTGTATATCCGGAGGACGTCGCGATCCCGTTCGCCGCGCGGAAGTTCAAGCGCCCCGTGAAGTGGGAGGAGGACAGGAGGGAGCATATGCTCACGATGTCGCATGGTCGAGGGCAGAAGCAGTTCGCCGAGCTAGCAGTGATGCGTGACGGCCGAATCCTGGGTCTGAAGGTCAAGGTGGTCTCAGACGCGGGGGCCTATTCGAACGGCGACAACACGGACATTCCCTTCCAGACCTTCAGGATGGCTTGCGGGGTGTACGACATACCGGCCTACGAGGCAGACATCTATTCTGTGCTCACCAACAAGACCCCGCAGGGCTCGTACAGGGGAGCAGGGAGACCCGAGGCGGCATACCTCATCGAAAGAGGCATCGAGATCATGGCACGGAAGCTGAAGCTCGACCCAATCAAGGTCCGCAGGCAGAATTTCATCGCCAAGGACAAGTTCCCCTACAGGACGCTCGCTGGCTACGTCTACGACAGCGGAGACTACGCGAAGAACCTTGCAAGGGCTCTTGAGGTCGCGGATTATGACGGTCTCAAGGAATACCGTCGCAAGGCGCGAGCCAGCGGCAGGCTGGTCGGGATCGGCAGCGCGACATGGACGGAGGTCTGCGGTTTCAGTCCCGCTACCGGCCAGACGGCGTCAGTAACCGTCGACCAAGACGCTCAGGTCCTCGTCACCATAGGCGGGCACCCTCACGGGCAGGGCCACGCTACGCCGATATCGCAGATCATAGCAGACGAGTTCGGCATCCCGATTGAAAGCATAACAGTTCGGCACGGCGATACCTCGATGCTACCGTGGAGCTCCTTCACGGCTGGGAGCCGGACCTCGCTATCTGCGAGCGCGGCCCTGATCTCGGCGCGGAAGCTCAAGACGAAGATGAGCGCCATCGCCGCAAAGATGCTAGGGATTGACGACACGAACATGGTATTCAGGGACGGAAAGATATCTCCGGAGCATTCCCCGTCCAAGTCCCTGACCTTCCTAGACGTCGCCCGGGCGGCCTATGACGGCGAGAAGATTCCTCAGGGAATGGAGACAACTCTCTTCGCGTACTCCTCCTTCACACCACCAAATTTCACATTCCCGTTCGGAACGCATGTTGCCCTCGTAGAGGTCGACAGGGAGACCGGTGTGGTCAAGGTGCTCAGGTATTTTGCAGTCGACGACTGCGGCAGGGTGATTAACCCTCTCGTGGTGCTGGGGCAGATACACGGCGGGGTCTACCAGGGCGCGGGCCAGGCGCTGCTCGAGGAGCTGGTCTACGATGATACCGGTCAGCTACTGACGTCGACCCTCGCCGACTACTCCATCCCTGCCTCGGACTTTCTGCCCGACATTGTTTGGGAAAGGACCGAGACTCTCACGGACTCCAATCCGCTGGGCGTAAAGGGGATTGGAGAGGCTCCCACCATAGCGGCAACACCTACCCTGATGAACGCGATCGAGGATGCGCTCTCGGAGTACGATGTGGTGCTCGAGAAAATGCCGGCGCGTCCCGACTATATCAAGAGCCTGATGCACTAGCTAGATGATCGCTATCGCTTCAATCTCGACGAGCTGACCCTCGAGAGCGAGCGCGCCTATCTGGACCAGCGTGCATGCGGGATACTCGTCTGGAAAGAACCGCCTAGTCTCTTCGATGAAGATGTCCATCTGCTTCCTCATGTCCGTCACGTATGCGGTAAGCTTCACGATGTTTTCCTTCGTCGCGCCAGCCTCTTCGAGGACTGCCCCAATCGACTTGTAGGTTAGGCGGCACTGCTTCCTAAAGTCTCCCGCGACGAGCTTCCCCTCCTTGTCAGCGGCCAGCTGCCCGGAGATGAACAGCGTCTTCTTTCCTTCCTTTACGACGATTCCCTGGCTGAAGGCAAACGGCTTGGCCTTGAAAACCGAGGGAGGGGCGATCACCTTGCGTTTCAT
>JASHPA010000178.1 GCA_030038365.1 Nitrososphaerales archaeon | reverse complement strand
TGACCGGTGTGATCTCGAGCATGTACCAGCTCACGCTGTCCGGAGGAAGCACGAAAGTGGAAGGCCTGGTGGTTACATTCAGGTTGGGTGAGGGATAGCTCCATGCTCCCTGACGGTAGGCCCATACGTCAGGTGGAGGGCCATTGTCCGAGACGGTACCGAGACGAGGAGCACCCTTCTCATTGCTTGTGGTGACGTATGAATCTCTTCGACGATATTAGGATGTTGGATTCGGCGTGCGAGCGGCCTGCGCAGCCCCATAGAAGGGCCACCAGCTGCGGTATTGGTGGCGCAACAGGAAATATAGTCCGAGATGTCAGCGCCAAGCCTATGCCGATACGACCCGGTGAATACGTCGCGCTACTAGGGACGAATCAAAGCTTGAGGTGGGCGAAGGTGCCTGGAGAGCCTGAAGGCACAACCGAGGTCATCTTGCATAAACACCCTGACGGCAGCTATAGTCACCTGTTGCGCATAGAGAAGGGTGTGGTGATACCGGACGTCGTCGTGCACGACTTTTACGAGGAGGCCTACTACCTCGAGGGAGAGATTCAGAATACGAAGACCGGCGAGAAGATCACTGCGGGGAAGTACGTCTTCCACGAGCCGGGCGAGGAGCACGGCCCCTTCAAGGTCCTCAAGACCTGCCTGATACTCGAGTTCCGGTACTACAAGCAACCCTCAAACCCTTAATGCCGGCGGAGCCTCCAGGCGACTGCAGATGGTCATTGCTGAGTTCGACGCGATGGCCCTTTACGAGGCCATGGATGCCAAGCGCGTATCATTGATGCTCAGCTGGAGCCAGGTCGCGGACCAGATATGGCAGCTCTCCGCAGACCTGAACAGCCGCAGGCATGACCATCCGATAAGCCCCTCGACCCTGTCTGGCATGGCGAGACGCGGGAACACCTCCTGCCAGCACGCCCTCTTCATGCTCAGGTGGCTCGGCCGCACGCCCGAGAGCTTCGTCGTGGGCGGAAGACAAACCGGTTCGCCGCTGCCCCCCGCGGGACCCGACAGACGCCTCAGATGGGACCTGAAAGCCCTCTACGACGCGATGGACGCCAAGAGACGGGCCGAAGGGATCACGTGGCCAGAACTCGCCATAGTGCTCCGCTGCCAGCCGGGTCAGATATCCGGACTTCGGAAGGTAAGATTCGCCGTAGGCATGAGACTCGCCATGAGGATAACCCAGTGGCTGGGCAGGCCCGCAGCGGACTTCGTCTATGCTGCTAGATGGTAACTCTCCGATATTTCCGTGGGTGCGTCTGGGTAGCGCGTTCGGAAAGCAATATCAGGATGGCCGTCCGGTTGAACCGCGTCCATGAGGACGATAGAGGCACCGTCGGAGGAACTCGCCAAGGCGCTCCACGTTCACCTTCTGGAGAAGAAGGTCAGGGGTTCGGTCTACGACGGCACGGGGGCGACCATCGAGTTCCCCGAGAACATGAGTCTGGCGCAGTGGCTCGGTATCGTCGGAGTCGTCGAGAAGTGGGCGAAAGGGAGAGAGCTGGAGACCGTACAATCTCTCAAGGTCCTCAAAGCACCAGAACCGGAAGAACAGGTTGACAACGAACCGGCCAGTGCCGAGGAGACGTCCAGGCTTGAGGCGGAAGCGAAGAAGAAGGTCGACGGGCTCTCCTCCGACAAGGCAGAGGAGCGCTACATCTATCTCTCGAACAAGCCGCTCACCGAGCTGACGGATGAGGAGTTCCAGGAGAGGCTCCTGCTGGCGCAGAGGACGTCTGGGAAGAAGAAGGACGGAAAGTGACGGCCACCCAATCTTTAGACGGAATCGACGGGGTTCTCCCGACCCGCGCCCGGTCACCTGTGTTCTTCTTCGACCGCAGAATCATGTCGGACAGGGTCCTCTGGTCGGAGTTCCATCTTCAGCAGCTCCTTCCTTGCCTCTCTGATTACCTTCGACTGTTCCAGAAGCTGCCGCTGGCTTGCCATCAGGATTCCCTTGACCTGTGCGTCATGGATTTTTTCACCGGCCAGGTCGAGTTCCACGATGACCAGCTGAGCCTTGTCGATCGCCCTGTGGAGCATGTCATCGGTCCTTGAGTAGCTCAACGCCGGTGGACGTACGGTTATGCGAATTTAATATCTGCAAAGAATGTTCTAGATTTCGTTGGATTTCCCACTTTTCGTGCTCAGTCTTGCAGACATGACATTCCCTGCCTCCTTCCACCACAGATAACTGCGGATTCCGCTCATGGCGCTAACATCGCCCGTTCCTGAACCTTCGAGATAGCTTTATCACGGAATGGAGCCAACCTTGGAATGCTTGACGTCGAGCGGGGTGCCTTCCCTCGACAGGATTCTGTCAGGAGATGGATATCCCGACAGGTCGACGGTACTGGTCGTCGGTCCGCCCGGAATCGGCAAAGAGGCCCTGGGGTATTGGTTCACTCAATCTGGTCTCGAGCAGGGTGACTTCTGTCTCTACGTCACCCGGCTCTCGGTGAGAGAGGTGATGCAGGACGAGAAGGGTTTCGGGATAGACTCTACTCAGAAGGTTCCGCTCTGGTTCGCGTCCGAGGGAGGTCAGCTGAAGTACGACGTCAATGACCTGGCTGGTTTCTCGTTCAAGATGAAGGAGGTTTTGAAGCAGAACCAGGCCCGGAGGATACGTGTGGTGATTGACACTCTCTCGTCCCTTCTCATGCTCAACTCGCCCGAAACTGTCTACAAGCTGTTGACACAACTCTTCGCCGACGCGAGACAGTACGACGCGGTGGTGC
>JASHPA010000177.1 GCA_030038365.1 Nitrososphaerales archaeon | reverse complement strand
AGGGGGGCTTACCGCGAGGGATGTCGTGTATCCTCAAGCGAAAGCCTTCTCTCAGGATTGGAATCTGCGGCTGATACTATCAGCGGGCCGAGCTCAAGAGGCTCCGGTAGAAACAAAATGAGAAAACAGACGATTCCGTCCGTTCTCTTCCTGCTACTGGACCTGTAGCTCAGCGTGGGTGCGCGGGGTTGCCGGTGACACAATCAAAAACCCGTCAAGTTGTGAGAGCCGTTCGGGCAAAGACATTTATCATGCTCGACGGTCAAAGCCACCCGTGTATTGAAGGATGAGACGGACCCGGGGGCTCACTGTCGGCGGGATTTCTGTTGTTGTCATTGTAGCGATAGTCGCTAGCGGGGCATTCGCGTACGCGTTCGTCTCCAGCAACAACCTTGGCGGCACCACCACCGGGGTCACCTCTTCCGCGTCCACCGCGCGCGGCGTAGCCGCTGCCACCTCGGTCGTCTCATCCCCTGTCACATCCACGACGGTCGTCATCACCGATCTGTTGACCGCGAACATCACCGCCTCCACAACGGCCACGCAACTCGTGAACTCCACCGGTGACGTGGTCCAGTCGTGCTCGGCCCTCGGGAATCTCAGCTTTAGCACGTCTTGCATTCTTCCGGAGCCCGTTACGCCCGGGGACCTGATTCTGGTCGCCGCCGCGGAAGTCTCTTCCGCGGCCATTACGCAGGTGCAGGGGCTCAATAGCACGTCAACGACTGGAACGCAGCCGCAAAACCAGACAGCAGCGTACGGATTCGAGCTGACCGACTCACTGGGAGATGACTTTGCGGTGGTGGGACAGGCGCCCGGCCAGCCCGGGAACACCTATACCTTCTACTACTTCGTAGCTACCGCAACCAATGGCGGGACCGACAACGTGACGCTCACGGGGTCAGGCCGTGTCCCCTTCATCTTTGTGCACGAGCTGACAGGGGTCGGCCAGGTGGCCGGCTTCTCCTCCGGAAGAGGCACCTCGGACTCCGCCTCTGTCACGCCATACATCGCTCCAGCGGGCTCGTTCACGCTGGCGACGATCTGGGTGGAGAACAACAGAGGTGTGCCAGACGCGCAAGCAAATGCCGGGCCCGGCAACACATTCCTGGACACAGCCTTCGCTGTGACGGAGGAGTACAGCTCCGCTGGAGGTAACGTGACCTCTCCATTTGCGATAGGAGCGAGCATCCCCTGGGGAGAGATATCCGTGTCTTTCAGCTGATTCGGTCCCTGCTTCTGACAGGGACCCGGGCATCGGCTGCGCGATAAGACATTCCTGGGCCATCCACCCGCTGGGAAAACATTCGCTGATGAGACGCCCTCCTTTCCGAGCACGCGGCTCTTCAACCGCGAGCGCTGCTGGGTCGTCTCTACTTCGTGTCCCCTGTACGAGGCCTGCGGTGGCACCTCGTCAATTCTTCTGGTGGAAGAGTCTGAAACCGGAACCGGATCGACCGACTTTGTCCCCAACCCACGGCGCAACGGACCGGTTACTGGAACGGAGGAAGACGACCGTGCAGGGTCTCAGACGGCTCCTGAACACGAGCGTGACCTGCTTCGAGATACCGTTTGCCGCTGTGGGCGTGCTCACCCCTGAAACTGGTTCTCTTCGCAGGTCTTCCGAGTGGTTCGAAGGCAGGAGGGACGCGGCGGAACTCGGAGGTCCTGCCTCCGGAGCGGACTTAGCCGGGTCCTTCTCGCCTTCCTGCTGCTCCTTCTTCCCGCCCGAGACGACCTCGATGAGGAAGACCATGATGATGATTATCGCGACCAAGATGTAGTTGAGCGGCGGAGGGAAAGCCTGCGAGATGTCGCCCAGGTACGGTATGGCGAAGACCACCTCCCCCTTCACGCAGTCGGCAGGCACGGGAGGCCATTCCGTGGGCTCGTCGGGGATGGGGTTGGTTACCCTGTTGTCACCCTGCGTGTAGAGTGTCCCGTCCGTTATGTTCACTATCCTGTGGACTATATCCACCGAGGTGCAGACCCCGTCGTCCGACGGCTTGCCGAACACTATCACGTCACCGACGTGGAGGCTCGAAAAGGGCACGCTCTCAACCACCACGAGGTCGCCGACCTCGAGCGTCGGTATCATGCTCCCTGTGGGGTAGACGTCGTACACCTGGATGCCTCCCGTCCTGCTGTTGATCAGGTACGAAGCGCCGGCGACCACGACTAGGATGAGGACCGCATAGGTGGCTGCCCTCGACACGTTCGACCTTGAGCTCAAAGCGGCCACGCATAATCGGCTCGCTTGTTAAAGTTGGCGACCCCCAAATCTTAAGTAAAGACCGGGGATTGCGGTCATCGTTGAAGCTCATTTCTCTAGTCAACATCCTCGTCTTCAACGGGGTAGCCCTCATCCTAGCCGTCCTCGTGTACGACGACAGGCTGTGGAGGCTCTCATACTTCCGGTCGGAGGGTTTTACGCCGACCACCGCATACTATCCGTTCTTCTACATCACCAGCGCCACGAACGGCTCGACATACATCGCTGGGCTGCTAACGGTAGACTGGCTCCAGGTGATAATCGTCGTCACGGCGGTCGTCGACGCGCTCATAGCCTACGGCATCATCAGGGCGCCCCGGCATAGCGCGCCAGCTCCCAACGTCTAAATCGGCGGCAGGGCGCTCTGCGCCCCGTGAAGCGAGCCTACAGGTCCATCCTGGTCGGGGTCGGTATGCTCGCCGCCTCGCTCGTGCTCGCTCTCGCGGGTGGCTACGTCGGGTCCTTTCCTGTGACCGTCTTGTCGCTCATCATCGGGATCGGGGGCGCCGTCGTCGCCGTCCGGGGGATGGTCGAGTTCCTCACCGAGGTCTACTGAGTCAGTAGAGCCAGCAGGCGACCATGTGGCCTGGCTTGACCTCGCGCAGGAGCGGCTCCTGCGTCTTGCACACCTCCATCGCATACGGGCAGCGAGGATGGAACTTGCAGCCCGGAGGGTGGTTGGTCGAGAGGGGCAGTTCTCCGATAATGCTCACCTTCTTCTCTTTGCCCCTCTGTGACGGGTCGATGGTGGGAGACGCCTGAAGCATGGCCTTGGTGTATGGGTGGAGCGGCTCGCCGACGACCGAGTCGGCAGGGCCGAGTTCATCGACCTTCCCCAGATACATCACGGCGATCCTGTCGGCGACCACCTTCGCCACGGCCATGTCATGCGTGATGAAAAGGAAGGCGACGCCGTTGTTCGTCGACTCGTTCTCGATTATGTGAAGTATGTCTCCCTTCAGCGAGGCGTCCAGCATGGAGACAGGTTCGTCGGCCACGACGAGGACCGGGTCGAACAGCAGCACCCTCGCTATTCCCACCCTCTGCCTCTGTCCACCCGAGAGCTGGAAGACGTAGTTGTTGACGATTTGCTCCGGAAGGCCGACCCTCTTCATCACATCCGATATCTTCGCTTGGACCTGCTCCTTT
>JASHPA010000176.1 GCA_030038365.1 Nitrososphaerales archaeon | reverse complement strand
TTGAAGTTCCATCCGCGCGGGTTGCGCGTGAAGATCTGGAAGGTGGTGCACTCGAGTTCGAGCGCTCGGTCCACTGCGAGGTCTATCGAGCCGGATATAGAGACATGAAAGCCGACCTGCGGCTCTTTCACGGCTAAAATAGGAAGGATGTGGGTTTAAGGCTACCGCCTCGAGCCCACTGCTTCTCGTCGGAGACTACGCTGTCTCAGTCTTCGTAGCCTTGGCGCGTCTCTTGGTCGATGTGCTCTTCTTCCTCGTCGAAGCCCTGCGCTTTCGGGTCGGGCTGGCCGGAGCTGCCTCAATCGGGGAGGCGGATACCTCTGTCGGGACATCGACGATCGGTGTCGACGACACAAGGGCTGCCTCTGTCGGGGCGGCGACAACGTCCGCCACCACCGGAGTCACTTCGGACACGGTCAGGGACTCCGAAGGAGTGGGGGTCACGACGACCGGTACCTCTACAGCCGCGACCTCTGGGGTCGGGTCTGCATGGACGACCTCGGCCGGCGCGAAGGACTGGACGGGCGACGCGCTAGTTATGCTAGCGGGTACGGCCCGCTGTCTGGGCTTGGCAGCGTAGACGACGATTGCGACGCCTACGCATAGGGCGAAGAGCATGGTGAGAACCTGTTCGAACACCATTTCGCTTGCACCTGTGATATAGTAACGCGAGAGCATCTTCTAATGGCGAGTCAAAGGTATTACACAATCCCATCAAAAGCAAAGGCGGACGACAAAGGGGGCGGCTTTCCACCAATAACTTTTATATTTCATCGCAAGCTTGAGTTACGCTTCGTCTCTGGATTGACATATCCGCTGGATAAGCTCTGCACGCAGATTTTGAAGTTCGACAGAAGGATACGCTATGCGAGTGTCCTCGACGACACCGGTCGGGTGATTGCAGGCGGGATGAGAAAAGGAATAAGTTCACTCGAGCCTGCGAGCGAGGACCTGAGGCTTATGGCGAACCTCACCATACAGATCGGCACGGACAAGACCTGGGACAGATACTTCGGGACGATGCAGTTCAACTTCGTCAAGAGGGAGAAGGTGAACCTGCTTACGTTCAACTTGGGCGAGAACTTCATGCTGATATCGATGGAGCCGGACTTTGAGCTGCAGCTCGCCGGGAACCTCCGCGACACCGTCATGACGATATACTCCACCGGGATGATTCCGGAGAGAACGCGTTAGTCCTAAGACAGGTTCAGTTCCGGGAATTTGGCCTGCTGAACGCCGAGCTCCTTCTGGAGCGTCCTTATCCTGTTCGCGTATTCCAGCATGTCTTTCTTCTCGTTCTTGATCTTAGCAATCTTGTAGGCCCTCCAGCACTTCTTCAGGGCGGCCCACGTCTGTCCCTTCGAGTACGACGTAGTTAGAGCACCTGATTCCCCGACCTCCGATTTTTGTATTTAAGATTGCTGCGGCGAATCATCGATGGCATAGCTTACCGGGTCGCCGCGCGAGTTGTAAATCTTCACGCAGCTCGAGTCCTCATAGGGGAACCCGGCGATCATCATTACTCTCCCCATCATGTGCAGCATGTCCTGTTGTGAGGGAACCGCGTACCCTGAGGGGTGGGAGTGCGCGACCCCGACGAAGCTGAGGTCCATCGGGACCATGTACCAGTTGAAGCTCGAGAAACTCTGGCCGTGTGTCGCCATCGGTGGGATCGCGACCGAATCGATATGAAGGACCCCTTTCTTGCTGCTCCCTCGAAGCAGCAGAATTCCCTCTCTGGGATGAGCCGCCTTGGAGTACGTCAACACGCTGTTGATCACTTCGCGCCTGACGACGGCGCTCTTGACGGGCAAGATGAATCCGGGAGCCGTAGCCGAGACATAAAACGGCTTTGCAACCGGGTCTTTTTGATAGAATGCTTTAAAATGACCCAGAAAGGCTCCTTCTCGAAACAAAAGGAGACTAGGAAATATGTTCGCACCCTCTGCTGGTTATGACAGGGCGATTACGATATTCTCGCCCGACGGAAGGCTGTATCAGGTTGAGTACGCTCTCGAGACGGTGAGGCGCGGGAGCCTCGCCGTAGGAGTAAGGACGAACGAAGGCGTCGTCCTCGCGGTGGAGGAGAGAGGCAGGAAGCTCCAGAGCGGCTACTCGGTGGTCAA
This sequence comes from Nitrososphaerales archaeon, assembly GCA_030038365.1. Lineage (GTDB taxonomy): Archaea > Thermoproteota > Nitrososphaeria > Nitrososphaerales > Gagatemarchaeaceae > Gagatemarchaeum. The sequence goes on along the minus strand of JASHPA010000176.1, from coordinate 37,600 downwards.
GATGTTCCAGATCGACGACCACATCGGCGCTGTCGGAGCAGGTTACATTCCCGACGCCAGGATCCAAGTCGACAACGCCAGGGTCATCGCCCAGAGCAACAAGCTCGTCTACGATGAGCCCGTCGACATCGAGACGGTCGCCAAGAGGATAGCGGACCTGAACCAGCAGTACACCCAGTATGCCGGAGTAAGGCCCTTTGGTGTGTCGCTAATCATAGCCGGCGTCGACGAGAACAGAGGACCGGTGGTCTATCTCACCGACCCGACTGGAGCATACCTCAGCTTCGACGCGATCGCCATCGGGGCAGGCAGCGACCAGGTCAACGAATACCTCGAGAAGAACTACGACCCCAACATCAGCCTCGAGGACGGGATAACGCTCGCGATAGAATGCATCTACCTCGTCAGTGAGGACAAGCAGGGAACCTCCCACATCAAGACTGCCGTCGTCGAGACGGAGACCAAAATGATGCGCAGACTGACGGAGGATGAGATAGCCAAGCACGCTGCAGGCGCCAAGACCCGTAGCGACAAGTCACCTGCGAAAGGCGCGTAGCCGCGCGATGCAGGGTAATGAGCACCAAGTTCACAAACGTGCGTCTAACGATTGAGGGGGAAAGGTACGAGGTCCTTGTCTATCCGGACCCCGCTCTCAATTTCAAGATGGGAAAGCAGGTCGAACCTAGCCAGGTCCTCGCGATAGACGAGGTCTTCGCGGACTCCTCCAAGGGTCTGCGCGCTTCGGCTGACAAGCTCAAGAAGCACTTCAAGACGGAAGACCACGCCAAGGCTGCTCTGGAGGTCCTCAAGAGGGGCGAGCTCCAGCTCACCCAGGAGCAGCGGGTGAGGCTGACCGAGGAGAAGAGGAGGCAGATCGTCAACATCATCTCTAAGAACTACGTCGACCCCAAGACCCACCTGCCTCACCCCCCGGTGAGGGTGGAGCAGGCGATGCAGGAAGCGCGCGTCTCGATAGACCCATTCAAGGACGTGAGCGAACAGGCCAAGTCCGTCATTGAGGAGATCAGGACGATAATCCCGCTAAGGTCAGAGAGGGTGAAGCTTGCAGTACGCACACCCGCCCAGTACTCGGGCCAGGCGATAGGTGTCCTCAAGGGATTCGGCGAGATACTTAAAGAGGAGTGGGGGCAGGACGGTGGACTGTCCGTAGTGCTAGAAGTGCCTGCCGCTTCGCAACCAAGTCTTCTGGACAGGTTGGGCGCGGTCACCAAAGGGTCGGCACAGGTGACATTGGTGAAGTGAGATGCCAGAGATAATCAGAAAGCAGGTAATCCCCGGAGACGTGATAGCCAGCGGGGACTATAGGCCTGGAAGCTTTGTCGAGCGCAGGGGTAACGACCTGATTGCGCTCCGGGTCGGCCTTGCAGAGGTCATCAGGAGCGACGCGAAGGTCATCCCGCTTTCGGGCTCATACATCCCGCGAGTGGAGGACCAGATTGTCGGAAAGGTCGTGAACACTACGGGGTACGGCTGGGAGATAGACATCAACTCATGCTTCTTAGGATACCTGCCCGCGCAGTTCGTCTTTGGCCGGGACTTTTCTCCGGCCACCCATGACCTGAACTCGCGCTTCGCGATTGGGGACCTCCTTCTTGCGAAGATTGAAGCCTTCGACAGGTCCAGGGATCCGCAGCTTTCGATACGCGGGCCAGGGTTCGGGAAGATTCCCCGCGGAGAGCTCGTCAGGATATCTCCCACGAAGGTTCCCCGCCTGATCGGCAAGAAAGGCTACATGGTCAAGATGATCGGTAACATGACGCATTGCGATATCCGGGTAGGTCAGAACGGACTCGTCGTACTGGCAGGGCCCCCGGAGGGCGTCCTCAAGGCGGTCAAGGCTGTGGAGCTAATCGAGCAAGAGGCTCACATGGCCGACCTCACGCAGAAGGTCGAGGCTTTTCTCAGTAGTGGTGCATAGAATTGGAAGAAAAAAGAAAGCTGATCGATGAAAACGGTCTGCGCACAGATGGCCGCAGATGGGACGAGCTGAGGCCCATCAAGATTGAGGTGGGTACCCTGAATAATGCAGACGGCTCGGCCTACATCGAGTTCGGGAAGAACAAGATAATGGCTGCTGTCTATGGTCCGAAAGAGATGCATCCGAAGCACATGCTCCTCCCCGACCGTGCGGTTCTCAAGTGCAGATACCACATGGCACCCTTTTCGGTTGAAGAGAGGAAGAATCCTGCTCCGTCCAGGAGGGAGATTGAGATTTCGAAGGTGATCAGGGAAGCCATACAACCCGCTCTTATCTTAGAGGACTATCCGCGTACGGCGATACAGATCTACGTTGAGGTACTCCAGTCAGACGGTGGCTCGCGGGTCGCAGGCATAACAGCGGCTTCGCTGGCCTTGGCTGATGCAGGGATCAACATGCGCGATCTCGTCGTCGGGTGCGCCGTCGGCAAGGTCGACGGAAAGGTGGTCCTCGACCTGAACGACACGGAGGACAAGGAAGGCTCGGGCGACATGCCGTTCGCAATGATGCCGAACTTCGGCGTCGTGACACTCCTGCAGCTGGACGGCCTCTTCACCTCGGAGGAATTCAAGCAGGCAATCGAGATGGCGACAGGAGGCGCGAAGAAGGTCTATGAGCTCCAGAGAGAGGCGCTGCTTAAGAAGTACTTTGCGGGTTCGACGGCAGAAGCAACGGCCGAAGAGATAGGCGAGTAGAGATGCCAGGGAAATCATACGTAGTCGAGACACTGAGGAAGGCACAGCTCCTAGAGCTGCTGGCGAAGGGTACGAGGCTCGACGGAAGGCGCCTCGACCAGGTCAGGAAGCTCGAAATCCAGACGGGCGTCATCGAGAAAGCCAACGGCTCAGCGTTGGTCAACCTCGGGAATACTCAGGTCATCGCCGGGGTGAAGATAGACAAAGGAGCCCCGTTCCCCGACACGCCAGACAAGGGTCTGCTGATATGCGGCGCTGAGGTCCTGCCGCTCGCTGCGGCCAACCTGGAAGCCGGTCCCCCTGACGAAGGTGCCATAGAACTCGCGAGGGTCGTGGACAGAGGCGTCAGGGAGTCCGAGATGATCGACATGAGCACGTTGGTCATCAAGGAAGGCAAGTGGGTCTACGCGGTCTTCGCTGACGTGAACGTCCTCAACGTCGACGGTAACCTCTTCGATGCTACCAGCTATGCGGTCGTCTCGGCCCTGCTGACAGCCAAGATGCCCAAGTTCGTCATGGACGGCGACAGCGTCAAGAACACGGGCGAGATGAGCCCGTTACCGGTGGAGAAGATCCCGGTGTCGCTCACCATGGCCAGCATAGGCAACACGCTTGTCGCCGACCCGACTTCCGAGGAAGAGGCAGTCATGGACGCGAGGATAACCCTGACGACGGACGGGCAGGGGCACATCTGCGCCGGACAGAAGGGAGAACCGGGCGCCCTGAACCCAGAGCAGATTCTCACCGCGGCCGACTGGGCACTCAACAGGGGGAACGACATCAGGGCCATAATCAGGGAGGCCACCGGACACGCCTAGGTCGAAGTCCGAGCGCGGCCTGGGAGCCAAGTACGGCGGCACCGTCAGGAAGCGGTACTCAAACGTACATCGCCTCCTCAAGGCGAAGAAGGAGTGCCCTTCTTGCTCGAGCATGAAACTGGCCAGAGTGTCCACCGGCGTATGGACCTGCAAGACCTGCGGCTTCACAGTGGCCGGAGGGGCGTACGACGTCGCCCAGTCGAAGAGCGCATAAGCCCATCAGGTCTGTCACGATAAACGTAAGGCTCGAGGGGACGCCCGTCGAGCTCGCATCCCTCCACAAGAAACTCCCAGGTTCTGAGCTCTCAGACGGGGTGCTCTCGCACTCTATCACGGCGACCGACGCTGCGACAGCGACGGTGGAACTGAAGAAGGCGAGCGACGCGATAAAGGCGGTACAGAAAATTCCGAAAGGCTTTAAGTAGTCAGGGGAGCGCCGTTCGCACAACTTGAGTCAAGAGATACCCCCTTGGTTGAGGGAGCAGCTGACCCGGCTGGAGGGTCTGCAGCAGAACCTGCAATCGGTGACGATACAGAAACAGCAGACCGAGGCGGAGCTCGCAGACGCCGAGAAGACGCTGGAGGAGCTTGCGAAGGTCCAGGAAGGAGAGCAGATCTACAAGTACATCGGAAGCCTTCTTGTCAAAGTGACTAAGGAGGAGATGACGAAGGAGCTGGAGGAGAAGAAGGACATCTCCAACACTCGGACTCTCGTCCTCAACAAGCAGCAGGCGAGGCTCAAGGACAACATCAAGGAGCTCCAGGTCAAGATCGACGACATGATCAAGGGACGGACACAGGGCGCCACGCCTGGTCCGCAGTCCTAGGCGGACGACTCAGGTTAAAGGGCGCCCCGAAACTAGCGGCGACGTGCCCATCGATAGAATGGCCTTTGTCCTCCCTGAAACGAAGAGTGTCAAGAGCGTAGCCATCCTCTGTCACAGGCACGCCGACGCCGACACATACCTTTCTGCATATGCTATCTCGTTCATCTTAGGCAAGATCATGCCCGACGCGCGCGTCTCGATCATCATTCCTGATGGGATGAGTATGCTCACCAAGAAGCTCGCGGAGTCATTCTCCCACCCACCACCAGAACACCGGGAGGACTACGACCTCATAATCGCGGTCGACATCGGCCATCTCGAGCTGCTAGGCGACTGGGCGGAGAAGCTGCGCAGCAGCTCCGGCGTAAAGGTCCTGATAGACCACCACCCACCGCAGGATCACTCGCCCTACGACCAGGCGCTGATAGACACGAGTTCCTCGTCGGCGGCAGAGCTCGTCTACGGTGTCTCGAAGCAGCTCGGAGTGGCGCTGGAACCCAAGGTCGCGCAGGCCCTCCTTGTCGCCATCCTCTTCGATTCGCAGTACCTCTCGATAGCAAGCCCGCGAACTCTCAGGGCGGTGCTCGACCTGGTGGACGTGGGAGCCAACCTCGACGAGGCCAGGGCATGCCTGCGCTCCTCCCCCGACTACGGCGAGGTCATAGCTAAGCTCAAGGCTGCGAAGAGGTCCAGGATCTACAGGGCCAAGAGCTGGGTGATAGCAGTCAGCACGGTCGGCTCGTTCCAAGCGAACGTTGCGAGAAGCCTCACGCAACTCGGTGCCGATGTGGCACTCGTCGTGGGCGAGGTGGACTCCGAAGTGAAGGGGAGCCTGCGGGCCCACCAGAGGTTCCAGACCGAGACCAGGATCCATCTCGGGACCGACATCGCGGAAGCCATCTCGAAAGGACGCGGTTACGGAGGAGGGCACCCCACCGCCGCCTCGTTCACACTGACCTCTGGAGACGAGGCGAGCACGCTCTCCCGGTTCTTGGCGATGATGGGTGAGCTGCTGAAGGAAAAGCCTGTCGAGATTACTTGAGTTCGGTCTTCCTCTGAATATACGAAGAGATCCAGAGTCCACGCCCCGCTGCCCTGACCATGCGTATCTGTGGAAGTCTTATGATGATCACCGAGACTCCACATGCAAAAAGCAGCTGGAGCGCGTTGAAGATGGCCGTAACTCCGAGGATTATCTCGAGTCCGTTGGACGAGTTTATCCCGAACGCCGAAAGATAGTGCCCGTAGTAGTCCAGTATCGCGGAGAGCGAGTAGTACGTGAAGTAGCTGCTCAGGACGACGATGAGGTAAAAGTTGGCGACCGTCGTAGCCCCGATCCTGGCCAGGATTCCAACAAATGTTCCGACGCCCGTCGCCCTTCCGACCGTCGGATTCTTTACTCTCGAGGCGAGCACCGTCCCTACCCATATCCCTAAGAGCGAGGACAGCACAGAAATCAGTTTGAGGGGAGGTCCGATGGGCACGTTCTCACCGACGACCATCAGCGTCCCGAACTCGACGAACGACGCGACTATCGCGGGGACGGGGCCGAAGATGAAGAATGCCAGGAATATCGCTATCTCCCCGAGGTCGAACTGAAGATACGGCAGAAGCGGGAAGTTCAGACCCAAGGACTGGGAAACGGTCGTCAGGACGACCGCGAGCGCACCGAATATTGCCATCCCCGCAAGGGAGACGCTGTCTATCCTCCCTGCGCGCATGCTGTTTGCCACGATCCTAGCGGCCCATAGACGGGTCTAATAAGAATTTAGTAGCAACCAAATATTTAGTAATCACTCCGGCGGGAGCGAGCGGACGCATTGCCCCGCTCCAAACAGTTATCATCAATTAACGAGGGGGCGCGCTGTCCCGCCCCGCGGAAACCATAGTGGTCACAGCGTATGAAGAATCTCGTCGAGGTCAGCAATCTCTCGTTCAAGTACCTGGACGCGCAGAGATGGGCCATCCACGGCGTCGACCTAGGCATAGGCGAGGGGGAGATCGTCGTCCTCGCTGGTCAGAGCGGGTGCGGCAAGTCCACGCTCCTGAGGTGCATGAACGGCCTGATACCCCACATGTACCCCGGAGAGTACAGCGGGTCGATAACCATCGGCGGCGACCAGGTCGACAAGACGCCGATGAGGGCGCTCGCCCAGAAGGTGGGCCTGCTCTTCCAGAACCCCGAGAACCAGATATTCATGTTCTCCGTGGAGAGGGACATCGCTTTCGGGTTGGAGAACCTCGGGATGCCACGGGACGAGATGAGGCGGAGGGTAGACGAGGTGATGCAACGCCTAGGGATAACCCAGCTCGCGCTGCGGGCCCCGCACGAGCTCTCGGACGGTCAGAAGCAACGGGTGGCTCTTGCCGGTGTGCTCGCGATGAGGCCCGGACTGATAATCCTCGACGAGCCGACCTCGCTTCTCGACCCGCAGACCGCCTCAGAGCTCGTCTCTCTGGTCCGGAAGCTGAACGAGGAAGAGGGCCTGACATTCATCATCGTGGAGCACAGGCTCGAGCTCCTCGCCCAGCTCGCCGACAGGATCGTCGTGATGGACAGCGGGAAGAAAGTGATGGAGGGCACACCCCAGCAGGTGCTCAGCGACCCGAGAGCCGAGGCCTTTGGCGTCTCGGTACCTCCCGTCTCGCAGCTCTACAACCGGCTCACCGCTGACGGCCTGGGGCCGCGCGGCTACCCATTCACTCCCGAAGAGCTTGCCGACGAGGTGAACTCGCCTTGACGTTCATAGAGTTCAAGGACGTAAAGTTCGTGCATCAGACGGGGGTTACCGCCCTCGATGACGTGAACCTCACGATCGAGAAGGGCGAGCTGGTTGGCATAGTAGGCGAGAACGGAGCCGGTAAGACCACGCTCGTCCGTCACATCAACGGACTGCTGAAGCCTGTTAACGGTTCGGTGAAGGTCGACGGCCAGGATACCCGTAACGTGAGCACCGCGTCCCTGGCGAGGAAGGTTGGCATCGCCTTCCAGAACCCGGACCACCAGCTGTTCTCCGACAGCGTGGAGAAGGAGGTGAGCTTCGCGCTCCGGAATTTCGGCTTCGATCAATCCCTGATAGACCAGCGGGTGACGTCGTCGCTCGAGTTCTTCGGCCTCTCGTCTTATCGCAACTCTTCTCCGCTCACCCTGAGCGGTGGCGAGAAGAAGAGGCTCACACTGGCGTCGATACTCGCCTGGGACCCGGAAGTCGTGATTCTCGACGAGCCCACCGTCGGCCAGGACGCGGTCCAGAAGGAGAAGCTCGCCGGCATAGCCAGGGAGCTGCACTCCACGGGCAAGACGATGATCATAGTCTCCCATGATGTGGAGTTCCTCTGGTTGCTTCAGCCGCGGATTGTCGTGATGCGACAGGGGAAGATTGTCGGAGACGGCCCCAGCATCGAGACGATGCTCGACGGCGAGATGCTCGCTGGAGCGAGGGTTACCCAGCCGCAGCTCATAAGGCTCTACGAGAGCCTGTCACAGAGGCCGGCGAAACCCCTCCTAGATGTCCAGGAGGCCAGCTCTTGGCTGGAGAGGGAGGCCGTCTAGCTTGTACTGGATCACCGGGGGGTTCCTGTTTCGAAGGACCGTATCGCCATTCCACAAGCTCGACCCAAGGGTTAAGCTCGCGATATCCATCGAGCTATTCGTCCTCTCGCTCCTTGCGTCATCGGTGCCCGCCGTAGCGCTCGTCCTGATCTCGGTGCTCGCCATCGCCACGTTCGCCAGGTCGCTCAAGCGGATCGGCAGGACCATGTTGTTCTCACTCGTCTTCGCTGCGGTAATCCTCGGCATTAACCTTCTGTTCGCGATAACGTTCATCCAGGCTTCCGTCTACGCGCTGAGGTTCCTGGCTATAATCAGCTCCACGAGCCTGTTCTTCATCACGACATCTCCTGACGAGCTCGAGCAGATCATGAAGTGGATGCACTTTCCCCGAGACGTGGTCTTTGCCTTCGTGACCGCGGTCAGATTCATCCCGGTCGTGATGCTCGACGCGTTCCAGATAATGGACGCTCAAAAATCGAGGGGACTTGAGCTTGACAAGGGCAACATACTCGCCCGGGCGCGCAACATGATACCCATCCTCATCCCACTCGTCGTAAATTCCGTCATCCGAAGCGGAGAGCTCGCGGAGGCGATGGAATCTAGGGCCTACGGCGCGACCCCAAGGCCGACCTCCCTCTACGGAATGAAGCTGAAATGGTATGACTGGACCGTCATGGTCGCCTCCTTCCTGCTCTTTGCCGTCACAGTCTATATCTACCACTTCTATCACTTTCCGCTCTGATGATTCCCCCGAGGGTTGTCGTCGATGAAAGAGAGCGCCAGAGTGGGGTGCCTGATGCCCTCTCGAAGCTCGACGTTAGGGTATACTACAGTACGCTGCATGTGGCCGACTATGTCCTGAGCCCCGAGATTGCCGTAGAGCGGAAGGCCCTAAGGGATTTTGTCTCGTCGGTCTATGACGGAAGGCTCTTCGTCCAGGCCTCCGAGATAGCCCGCTCTTACCGGAAACCGTACCTCATCGTAGAGGGCGACATCAAAGAACTCAGCGAGCTTACGAGGAACCTGAACTCATACTACGGTGCGATAGCCTCGGTCACACTGGTCCATGACCTAAGGGTCATGCACACGAGCGACCAGGCGCAGACCGCCGCTGCGATAGCCGCCCTCGCAAGGCACAGCCGGACACGCTCGCTGCCTTCCAGCTCCTTCACCGCCGCTCCCAAGGCGAATGAAGAGCCCCAGCAGCAGCTATACCTCGTCTCGGCACTGCCCGGCGTGGGGACGAAGCTCGCCAAGAGGATGCTCTCGCGGTTCGGTTCGCCCAGACGGATCATGAATCTCTCCGAGTCGCAGCTGGCCATGGTACAGGGTCTCGGCCCCAAGCGCGCCTCGCGAATCGTCCACATGCTGGACACACCATACCTCACGCAGGGAGGAATACCGGCCAAGCAGGAGAAGCTCGTGGAATGACAAAGACCTTGGCCCTGGTGGGAGGTACCGGGGACCTCGGAATCGGTCTCGGCTGTCGGCTATCGACGAGCTACAAGGTAATCATCGGGTCACGCGATGCGGTGCGCGCCAACGAGGCAGCCGCGAAAGTCTCATCCCTTTCGGGCGAGGCGGCGACTGGGATGACCAACGTCGAAGCAGCCGCAGCCTCGGATATCGCTGTGCTGACCATCCCGGACCTTCCCTCCAACGACGTGCTGCTCGCGCTGAAGCCGAGCCTGCAGGGCAAGCTCGTCGTCTCCCCGATTGTCCCGATGGAGTTCAGCGATGGACTCTTCTTTCCCAAGCCCTCTGCGAGCTCGGCGGCAGAGTCTGTCGCCTCGGTCCTCCAGACGAGAGTAGCCGCAGCATTCCACAATGTTCCCGCCGAGCGTCTCATGCAGCCCAAAGCGCTGCTCGACTACGACGTACTGGTGGCCGCTGAGACCAGGGAGATCTTCGCGGAGGTCTCGGAACTCGTCTCCTGCATCCAGAAGCTGCGTCCGCTCTATGCCGGCCCGCTGCGCAACTCTCGTACCATCGAGTCGCTGACCGCTATGCTGCTCAGCGTCGGCAAGCTCAACAAGATCCGGTCCCCCTCGATTAAGGTCGTCTGAGCGGTGGCCTGCCCAGGCCAGTGTAAAGCACCGGATCGTACCTCTCGAACTCCCAGTAGTCGCGAAAGTCCCCGTCCGCCTCGGCGCCGACTACGCGCCCGGCGACCAGTTCATGGTCTCCGTACCTCCGGGTGCTTTCCACTGAGCACACGAGCCTGGCGCGAGCTTCCTTCACGATGGGCACCGCGGGCGAACCCCGAAGAGTGTAATGCAGGCCAGAGGCTGTAAGCTTGTCTCTAGTTTCCGACCCCGAGTTGCTACCGAGATATTCAATAGACGGGAGGGACTCCGCGTCGAGCCACGCGACGGAGAACCATCCTGCCCGCCGGATTGCCAGGTAGGTCGCATGCGATGGGGAAGAGGAGATCCCCACGAGCGGAGGGTCCCCCGAAAGGGAGATGATTGACACGACGGGCATGGCGAAGCACCTTCCTGCTTGGAACGCCGCCACCACCACAGGGACGGAGGGGTAAAGCAGTCTGTAGACCTTCGAAGGCTCGACCTTTCTCATGCCGTGGAGAGACCACCCGTTGCTTAATTTCCTTGATGGCTCGGGTCGGCTCCAGTCCATGCGACCGCGACCTGCGGCAACAGGCCATGCCTGTAACCTTCCGTCACCCTCCAGGCGATGGCCACGCAGGCGACAGAGAATACGAATATGATTAGCTCGAACTCCCAAGTGGGGATAACCTGGGCGAGTGGCACCAGCGCATCTATCAGTCCCATGGGCAAAGCGACGAGGAAGTATACCGGCTTCCGCAAAAACGCCGCCAAGACACACAGATAGCCCCAGGCGAAGTGGACCAGGAACGACGAGAATCTCTCGAGGACAGCCAGCGCTATCGGCACGGCCAGCTGCTGAGGAGAGTAGAACAGCGCCGGCTCGGAACTTACTATCGTCTGATAGACGGATTGCGGTAGTAGAGAGTCCGCGATGAGCACGTATGTCACCACTAGGTTGAACAGGGTCAGCGCGCCCAGCAGCACTGCGTTCTCCCAGAATGCCAGCGAGACCCCATAACCTTCGCTATCCGCATCGGTGATGAGCTTTCTCGCAACCGCGTATCTCGCAACGAGGTATGCGAGACCCACCTCCAGGAAGCAGGTCTGGAGCCCGTAGTAGAGGGCTGTCTCCAAGCTCACGTAACCGAAATCGACGGCGACCGCGGCGGCAGTGTACACCTGTATAACCTCCTTGAGGGCGATTGCCGCTGCGTAGGCAATCATCGAAAGCAGTAACACGATCCAGATCAGCCTCCTCTTCAGTCTCCAGTAGACCACCGTGCCCAGACCAAGCAAAATGAAGAGCACCGGCTCTAGGAGCAGGAATGGGTCGATGTTCTGCATAGTCGTGGCTAGGTCTTTTCGATAGATAAGTAGCGTGCACCGCGTTACGGTCTGAGGCTTGGCGCAAGCGAGGAACCGTCTTCATTAAATAGGAATTGACCCAAAGAGCTGGAAGGAGTGACTGAACCATAAGGCAATGAGAGACCGCATCGTCGAATGTCGATTCTGTAAGCTGACGCTGGAAGAACTACCCCAAGGCGTGAAGACCAAACGAACGACTAACGCAGCGACCAAGCCCCCGAGTGGGAGAGTCACGCCGATGCTCTATCACTGCCCGAAATGCGGTCTCCTGTATTATGTTGGAAGGTAGCGCAAGGTTGAATCCGCGATCTCCAGGCAAAGCGCGACGAATGCGGTACACGGCGGTGTCCTGACAACAAGACATCATGGCAGAAAGCGTCGGCTTCCTGCTGTCCCTCGGAATACTCTCCGGCGTCGCCCTCGCTATCGGGCTCTTCACCGCACGCCTCAGACTTCCGATAATCACTGCCGAGATCCTCGCAGGCATGATCGCAGGCCCGTATGTTCTGGGCTGGGTCTCTACCTCGGATACGGCCGTGATCGGTGACATCGCGACCGTCGGCATAGTCGTGCTCCTATTCCTCATCGGGCTGGAACTGGACCCGGTGAAGTTCGCGAAGATGATAGGCAGGGCTGGGTTCCTCGCGGTCCTGGAGATGGGGCTGACCTTCCTCGTCGGGCTGGTTTGCGCCTACGTCCTCAGGATGAGCTTGGCCGAGACGCTGATCTTCGCCCTGGCCAGCAGCGTCACCAGTACCGCCATCGTGGGACAACTCATCCTCGGCAGGGGAACGCCCGACGAAGCGCTTAGACTGCTCATGGGCATGCTAGTTGTCGAGGACGTCGCAGCGATAGCTTTCCTCATAGTCATCTCATCTCTCCCCGCCACCGGCACGGTTGCAACCCAGGTTGGGACGATCTCCATAGCAGAGACCATCGCGGGAGGGTTCGCCCTCCTCGGGCTCGGCTTCATCGTCGCCCGGTACCTTGCCCCACCCGCGATAAATTATCTGAGCAGCTTCGAGGAAGAGTTCGAGGAGCTCCCATTCCTCTTCGCGCTAGGGCTAGGGTTCGGTTTCGGGGTCCTCGGCTCCTATCTCGGCTACTCTGCGGGCGTCGGTGCGTTCATAATCGGACTCGCCATCCGCGGTAAACACTCGAGGTTCCTGACCGTGAAGGTCGCACCAGTCAGAGGCCTCCTCGTCTTCATCTTCTTCGTCTACATGGGGACCGAAATAGACCCGTTCCCCGCCCTCGCTGTCTGGGGTTCGCTAGTATTGATCTTGACCCTGCTCGTTGCCGCCAAGTTCTTCGGCGGCATCCTGGTGGGAAAGGTTCTACAGATGGGAAATTCGTTCAAGGAGACAGAACCCCAACTGGTCGGCGCCTGGTTGGTGCCCCGGGGAGAATTCTCGTTCATCATCGGACAGACCGCCCTCGCCTCAGCTCTCATCACAAACTCCGTCTTCTCGATCCTCGGGATAACCGTCCTGGTCACAGCAATCGTGGGTCCCCTGCTGCAAAGGCTCGGCGAACGAAGGCCTGCGCGCATAGAGCATCCAATCAAGGCGGAAACAGGAGGCTGACGCGGCCGATACCGGTAGGAATAATTGCGACAGAGAATTATATATAATAAGAATATCCTTCAGAAGACCATGAACCCGCGGATACTTGTGGTAGCAAAAAGCGCAACCACGCTCAGCCGATTCGAGCAGAGCTCGCTGCAGAGCGCGTTCAACCTGAAGGACTTCCTAGAGGAGACCGGAGAGTACGACGATGTCTCCATCTTCCAGTTATCGCCTACCGCAGGGGCCGAGCATGAGTGGGTGAAACTCGCCGAGCTAGAGTGTTAAGCGCTGCGGGTAGCGCGACTATATCCTTACGGACCGTGGGTCCTGCAAGAGGGCTGGGTATTTCATGTCGAATCCCTCCAGGGTCTTCACGATGATGGTCGCGACCAGAAGGTCCCTGAACCACCTGTGGTTGGACGGGACGATATACCAGGGGGCGTACTCGGTGCTCGTCTTCTGGAGCATCTCCTCGTAGGCCTTCATGTAGCCGTCCCAGTGCTTCCTCTCCTTGAGGTCGTCCTCGCTGAACTTCCACTGCTTGTTGGGGTCATCCAGCCTTTCGCGCAGCCGCTTCCTCTGCTCGTCTGCGTCGATATGGAGGTAGAACTTGAGTATGGTCGTGCCTTCCTCGGTCAGCATTCTTTCGAAATTGTTGATCTGCCGGTACCTCCTGTGCCAGACTTCCTTCGGGACGATCTTGTGGACCCGTTCGACGAGCACTCCCTCATAGTGTGACCTGTTGAAGATCGTGAGTTCACCATAGCCGGGAACCTGCTGGTGTATCCTCCACAGAAAGTCATGGGCCTTCTCGTCGGGGGTTGGCTCGCGGAAGTGAGCGACGCGGACCCCTGAGGGGTTGACGCCTTCGAAAATCCTCCTTATGGTTCCGTCCTTCCCTCCTGTGTCCATCGCCTGGAGGATGATGAGGACCTTGCGCTTGTGTTCCGCGTAGAGCTTGTCTTGGAGCTCGTCGAGTGCCGCGTCTAGGACGACCGACTCCTCGCGCGCTTCGTCCTCTCCGCCGTCAAAGCCCGATGTGTCGTTCGGGTCCCAGTCCTTCCGCCTAACCTTCTTCCCGGGCTCGACCATGTACCAGTGTGTGTGGACGCGGTGGGCCAACACGGAAGCGGACTCCTCCGCGCCTTTAGGCCTTGCGCGTGCTCTCCTGGTCAGTGCCAGCCGCTCAGGCGCATCGCAGAGGTGACCTTCTTCACGGCGATCGCCAGCGCCGCCTTCCTCATGTCGATGCCTTCCTTCTGGGAAAGTCTGAGGACATCGCGGAACGCCCGTCTCATCTTATCGTCAAGACGTGAATTCACCGCCTCCTCGGTCCAGTGGTCGCGGTTCAGGTTCTGCACCCACTCGAAGTAAGACACGAGGACCCCGCCCGAGTTCGCGACAATGTCCGGGATGACCGTTATCCCATTCCTGCTGAGTATCTTGTCGGCGTGGGGTGTCGTGGGGCCGTTCGCTCCCTCCACTATCAGCTTCGCCTTGATCGAGCCTGCGTTCGACTCTGTGATCTGGTTCTCGAGCGCGGCCGGGATGAGGATGTCCACGTCCAATTCGAGCAGCTCCTCGTTGGATATGAGCTCTCCTCCTTCCAGCTTGGAGACCGAACCCTTGCTGGCCGAGGTCTCGAGCAGCTTCTCGTAGCTCACGTCTAGACCTACGGGTCGCCGCGACATCACGCCACCTTTCACGTCGCTAACTGCCACGACCCTCGCCCCCATCCTGATGAGCGAGGCGACGGTATTGCTGCCCACGTTGCCGAAGCCCTGAACCGCTACGGTGGTATCGCCGATGTCCTTTTTCAGGAAGGTCTTTGCCGCTTCTCCCGCACAGATAGAGACACCTCTTCCTGTAGCGGCGACCCGTCCCTCCGACCCACCGAGCTCGATGGGCTTACCGGTCACGACGGCGGGGACGTTCTGCGACTTGAGCTTCGAGTACTCATTCATTATCCAGGCCATCGTCTGGGGATTCGTGTTCACATCCGGGGCCATGATGTCGACCTCCGGTCCGATATCGCGCTCGATGGCGTCGACGTACTTCCTGGTCAGACGCTCTTGGTCGTCCTGGGTGAGCTTTGATGGGTCGACGGTGATCCCTCCCTTGGCGCCTCCGTACGGAACGTCGATTATGGCCGTCTTCCAGGTCATCCACATCGCCAGCGCGCGGACGTCGTTCAGACTGGCGGAGGGGTGGTAACGGAGCCCTCCCTTGTAAGGGCCTCTCGCGTTGTTGTGCTGGACACGGTAACCCATGCACGTCAGCTGGTCGTGGGCGTTTAGTTTCAAAGGCAGGTATACGACGACCTCCCTGCGCGGATGCTTGAGCATCTCGAAATACTCGGGTTCGATCTGGACCACCTCGGTTATCGAAGCGAGCTGTGTCAGGGCGTTATCATACGGGTCCTCGTCTACCAACCGGCTCTCCAGCCGACGGCCGATCTGGCTCTGTAAGAATCTTCCCTTCCTGACCGGAGATTTTCGGGGTTCCACTACGAAGGAGCTTCGAGAAGCCATTGCGGCATTGAGGTCGAGCAAGTGAATAAGTGGATGACGATAATAGACAGCGAGGATAGCTCGAACCGATGAGCCCGAAGTCGGAACCTCTTCTTCGAGCAGCAGTTCTTGTACTATGTACGTTCAGTCTGCTTTGGACCTCCCGGAAACGGACTAGAATCGCATATATTCCAGGTACTGCCACGGAAAGCCGACTGTAGCATGCCGAAGGCCTTCGTCATGATGAACGTGAAGGTGGGTACGGACAAGGACGTGGTCTCCGAGCTGAAAGCCCTCAAGCATGTCGACAAAGTGTACGAGGTCTACGGTGTCTACGACATCGTCGCCGAAGTGAAGGCCGACACGATGGAGGAGCTCAAGAATACTGTGAACGCTGAGATGCGCAAGCTCAACAGCGTGCTTGCGACCAATACCATAATCGTAGCGGAGACCTAGTAAGGCCTCAGCAGGGCCCTGCCTGCTATCTCTCCCCTAGCCAGCTTCTCAAGGACATCGTTCGCTTCCTCGAGGGAGTACCTCCCGGAGACCACGGGCCTGACCACCCCGCTCGCGGCAAGCTGCACCAGCTCGCTCAGCTCGGTCAGGGTCCCCGTAAAGCTGCCTGTCGCCTGCGCTCCCCTCAGAGGGAAGAGAGGAAGCGGGAATGACGCAGCGCCCCCGAAGAGGCCCACAAGGACGAGCCGCCCCTGCTTTGTGAGCGCCTCGAACCCGAGTTCGCTGGTAGCTGGCGAGCCGACGAAATCGATCACGGCATCCGCCCCTCTGCCTTTGTTCTCCTTCTTGATCGCATCCACCACGTCCTTCTTGGATAGCACCTTCGTGTTGATCGTCTGGTCGGCGCCTAGCGAGGAGGCGAGTTTGAGCTTCCCGTCATCGATGTCCAGGGCTACGATCCTCGCGCTCGTCGTCCGGCTCGCGAGTTGGATTGCGGTAGTGCCGAGACCTCCAGCACCGATTATCACGAGCAGCTCCTCCGTATCCAGCCTGCACTTGTTGAGTGCGCTGTAGGCGGTGAGTCCCGAGCATCCCAGTGGGGCGGCTTCCTCGGCCCGCAGCCCCGCGGCCGGAATCAGGTAGCGAGGATGCGGCACGTAAACGTACTCCGCGTAACCCCCATCCTGGAAGATACCCAGGCTGGCTGGCTTGACCTCACAGAGGTTCTCGAAACCCGCCAGGCACTTCCTGCACGTGCCGCACCCTATCCATGGGAAGACCACCACCCTGTCTCCTTCCTGCACCGTCGTTTTCCCGTTGTGGGCCCCGAGCTCGACGACCTCACCTGCGATCTCGTGACCGGGGGTCATCGGGAGGTGTATGCCTCTGTCGACCATCTTCAGGAGGTTGCCGTTCCCGAGGTCGTAGGCCCCTGAGACGACGTGGATGTCCGTGTGGCAGACGCCCGCAGCGACCACCTTGACGAGCACGCCGTCTCCAGCGCTGGGCGGGTCGAGTTCTCGCAACTCAAGCCGACCACCGAACTCGAGAAGCCTCATCGCCTTCATAGCGACTCACCTGGGCCGGGTGGCACGCGGGTCTGTCTCACTCGGCGCTCTTCTCGCGCTTTTCTTCTTTGACCGCGGCTTCGAAGTCCTTCGCGGTGATGGTAAGGCCGCTCGAGTCCTCCTCGGCATCCTTTCCGTGCGTCTTAACGTACTGCTTTATCGCCTGTACCGCCGCTTCGTTGGCCACCGCGGCCAGCTGCGCCCCCGTGAAGCCTTCGGTCTGGTCCGCGAGCTTGTCGATGTCGACGTCCTTCGCCAAGGGCTTCTTCTTGGTGTGGATTTTCAGGATCTCTATCCTGCCTTCCTTGTTCGGCGGCGAGACCTCGAGGATCCTGTCGAACCTCCCCGGCCTGAGCAGCGCCTCGTCGACTATGTCGACCCTGTTGGTGGCACCAAGCACGACGACTCCCTTCAGCTCCTCGAGCCCGTCCATCTCTGTGAGGAGCTGGCTGACGAGCCTTTCGGTCACCTGGTTGTCGCCCTCCCCTCCACCCCTCCTCGGGGCTATCGCGTCGATCTCGTCGAAGAAAATCACGCAGGGGGCTGCCGCGCGCGCCTTCCTGAAGACCTCTCTCACACCTTTCTCGGACTCGCCGACCCACTTAGAGATGAGCTCGGGGCCCTTTATGCTGATGAAGTTCGCCTCGCTCTCGTTCGCTACCGCCTTGGCGATGAGCGTCTTGCCTGTCCCGGGAGGGCCGTAGAGCAGGATCCCCTTGGGAGGGGTGACGTCGCCCTTTTCGAAGAGCTTCCCGTACTTCAGCGGCCACTCAACGGCTTCGCTCAGCTCCTCCTTGATGCCTGTGAGGCCGCCGATGTCGCCCCACTTCACGTTGGGAACCTGGACAAGGACCTCGCGCATCGCGGAAGGCTGCACCTCCCTCAACGCGTCGTCGAAGTCCGCCATCCTGACCTTGATCTTGTTCAATATGTTCGCGGGGACGGTCGCCTCCTCTAGGTTGATCTTAGGGAGCACGCGTCTCACCGCACGTAGCGCAGCTTCCTTCACCAGGGCCTGCAGGTCTGCCCCGACGAAGCCGTGGGTGATTCTCGCGATCTGGTCGAGCTTCACGTCGCTCTCCATGGGCACTCCCCTCGTGTGTATCTTGAGTATCTCCAACCTGCTCGTCTCGTCGGGGACCCCGATCTCTATCTCCCTGTCGAACCTCCCGGGCCTGCGCAAAGCGGGGTCCAGGGAGTCGGGCCTATTCGTAGCCCCTATCACCACGACCCTCCCGCGCGACTGCAGTCCGTCCATCAACGAGAGCAGCTGCGAGACTATCCTCTTCTCGACCTCTCCGGTGACCTCTTCCCTCTTGGGTGCGATGGAGTCTATCTCGTCGATGAAGATGATGCTCGGCGCGTTCTCCTGCGCCTCTTTGAAGATCTGCCTGAGTCTCTCTTCGCTCTCTCCATAGTACTTGCTCATTATCTCCGGACCTCCGATGGAATAGAAGTTGGCGTTCGTCTCGTTCGCGACCGCCTTTGCTAGCAGGGTCTTCCCGGTCCCCGGTGGACCATAGAGCAGGACGCCTTTCGGGGCTTCCACACCCACCCGCTCGAAGATCTCGGGGTGCCTGAGCGGCAGCTCTATCATCTCTCTGATTTTCTGGACCTCGTTCCTGAGACCTCCTATGTCCTCGTAGGTAATCCTCGGGACTCCGGTGCTCAGCGGGCTCTTCGCCGACGCAAGTTTGAATCGCGTCTCCGTGGTCACCATTGCCGCGCCCTTCGGAGCTGTCGATTCGACTACGAAGTCGATTCTCTTCCCCATTACCCTGAGCGGGAGCGTGTCTCCCTTGGTGAGCACCATCCCCTCGAGCGCCTGGGGGAACTCCTGCTCGAGACCTGGGATGTTGATGACCTCCGTAGGCGCGAGGACGACCTCCCCCGCTCTGTGGGACTGGACGGGCGCTATCGTGACCGTGTCATCGATACCTACCCCGATGTTGTTCCTGGTGTAACCGTCGACCCTCAGCAGCCCCAGCCCATAGTCGTCGGGGTCCCCTGACCAGAGACGCGCGTGGCTCTCCTTGCCTTTTCCCGTGATTTCAATAACATCGCCGCTCCTCAGGTTGAGCCTCTCCATCACGCGAGGGTCAACAACTGCCAACCCGCGGCCCGCGAGCATGGGGTCGGTTTCCGCGACACGCAATGCAACTCCCTTTGCCATGGTGGGACATCGTC
Source organism: Nitrososphaerales archaeon (assembly GCA_030038365.1). Lineage (GTDB taxonomy): Archaea > Thermoproteota > Nitrososphaeria > Nitrososphaerales > Gagatemarchaeaceae > Gagatemarchaeum. The sequence goes on along the minus strand of JASHPA010000176.1, from coordinate 18,486 downwards.
CGGCCTCGAAGATAAAAGCCCTTCTTGGTTTTGCGGGCGACGCGCGGCTTTTCGCGGTCGGTCTGGACAGCGCGCATAAATCCTAACGTTGGAGACGTTAGGACAATGCCCGCCTGCCCTAGCTGCAAGGCTACCGTCAACTCGCCCGACAGGGTCTACAAGGTGACAGTTGAGCCGGAGCAGGGAGAGCGAGGAATCATCAAACGAGACGTCGGCATGTATCGATGCCAGCGCTGCGACACCACCTTTCCTCGCGTCCTCGGTCGGGTCCATTACCTTCTGGTGCCAGAGACGGAATTCACGCGGCTGAAGAAAGAAGGCGCAGACTACAAGACCAAATCAGAGACGCTGGACGAACAGATAGAGATCCTACGCAAGGAGAAACTGCAGCGTGAAGAATCACTTACAAGACAGCTCAAAGACAGTGTCATCGCACGGCTTGAGGGAGAAGTACGACAGCTTGAGAAAAACGTGAAGCAACTGAAGGCGGATAAGGACCGCCTTGAGAAAGAGCTCGAACAGGACTAGAGTCCTAAGGGCCGCTCTGGAGGGAGGATATCTGTCCTTCCAGATCCTCCTTCTCCCGCCTCAGCATGTCGACCGTCTCTTGTATCGAGTGGGTCTTCTTCTCAAGGTCTAAGAGGATTCGCCTCTGTCGAAGGGTCTCTACCTCAGAGATGAGGCTCACCCTCTCGCTCTCGAGCTTGGTCAACTTCTCCTCAAGCTCTTCCTTCTGTTTCTGGAACTCGCGATCATCTGAAACCACACTCAGCACCGCAACGGATATGGTGTGCCGAGTAATTCAACATTTGGCGCACACTGCAGCGCGCGCCTGCGCGGGATGTCGCTGCTTCTGACGGACGATGTTCAGAAAATCCCTCACAAACAGGACGTAGACCATCGCCAGCGCGACTGCGCCCCCTATCAGAACGTCCAGTATGCGCGCCTCAGCGAGCTGCCAGTGGCCCGGATAAAGGACGTTGAGCAGGATGATGATGAAGGGCGTGAGGAAGACCTGTGAAACGGCTAGGTTCGTCCCCCTCGTGGAGAAGAACGCGATGGCAACAGCAAAGAGAATCAGCCACAAAGTGTACTCTGCCGTCACCTCCAGGGTCACGGCGGCCGCCATGACCGCTCCCAGTGCCGTCCCGATGACGATCATCGTCGTGTAATCGACGGTCGTGGCCAGCCCGGGCCGGAGCGCTATTATTATCGTGACAACGACCCAGAAATCACGGACAAGGCCAAGACCCAGACCTATGGAAAGCCCGATGCTCGACGCAACTCCGACTATCACGGCGTGTCTGAAGGCGTCATTTTGGAAGAGAGAGCCCGGCGACCTGACGCTCGAGGAGGGAGTGGACGGGACCGCACCTGGGTCCTTTGGGCTGGCTCGCCGCGCGTCCACGAACCTGTGCGTCGTGACTCCGAACATGCCCCACAGCCCGCCAAGCAGGGAGAAGACAACCCTGTCGTCGACTACGCTAACGGAACCTCCGGGAAGACGGGCGCCGATGGCGAAGAAGATTGCCGTTTGCATAGCCGCCGGCGCGTACCCTGGATAGATGGCTAGGAGGAGGCCGGTGAACACACCTACGCCTACCAGTGGGATGATAGCGAGTCCCGTAGTCCCGGCCAGCGTACCGAGCCCGAAGGCCAGGGACTCCGTGGCCGCCGCCACCAGCATCACGCGCAGCGGGGTCGGAGTGTCCTTCGTGCCTTCCGTGTTGGTTATGATCAACGCACCCAGCGTGGTGTAGATGAGCGCCGCCAGCTGCCCGGTGACGATCCCCAGCAGCAAAGGGACTGTGACGAAGGCCGCTGCGCTCAAGCCAGCAGAAAGACTGAAGGCGGACCTGTCCACCTTCGTGACGTCGTGGTAGGTCTGAGAGAGACTAGCCATCCTCTCTCCTCTACGGTGGGGGCGGCACCGGTTCAGGCTGCCGTACCGTTACCCCGCCTCTCCGACGCCTCAGCGTCAGCACGGCGATTGCGATGATGAACGCTAAGGCGAGCACGAATACCCCGATCCCGGGGAGATCGTAGGTTGAGACGGCCCTTATGCTCACGGGAGACGCGACCACCAGCGACACGGTTGTCGCCGAAGAGTTACTCGCCCCGCTCCAGCCTGAGAAACCCGTCAGAAAGGGTACGCTCGAACCCGTGAGCTTGAGCTCCGACGAGGGAGGCACGTAGACCTCCTCGGTGGTACCTCCTGCCACGGTCCCCGAAATGGACCCGTCGCTATACGAGACCGAGGAAGGGCCATCCGCATCCACCGCCACCCCTGGATAGAACACCGCTGTTTCATTTGCGGACGTGCCTGGTCCGACGGTTAGGGAGAGGAGCGCCTGTGAACCCGACACGGAATCCGAGCCCGCTCCCTGCCATCCCTCGAACATCCACCCGGAGGACGCGACGGCGTCGAGCTTGAGCGTCGAACCGGAATCGTACCAGCCGGAGGACGGGGAGACGGTCCCGCCGGCCGCGAAGTTCTGTGTGACTTCGACGTAGAATTGGCGATCGTAGACCAGCCCTATCGTAGCGCTCGACAAGATGGTCCCTGTATAACTCGCGTTCGTGACAAGCCTCTGGCCGCTCGCAAGGGAGAATGTCTGGGGGACAGCATAGGTGGAACCTGCATCGAGCCAGACCTTGTTCGCGCCCTCCACCAGCGTGGTCGAGTAGGGCTGGCCACCCGAGGTCGACGTCAGCGACACGCCGGGGAAGACCTCGGTGTTCTTGAAGACGATATCGAACGTGGTAAGGTACTGGGGATAGAACGAGACGGTTATCTCGTGGGACGACCCTACCGAGCCAAAGGTGCTGGCGTACCACCTGACGGTGCCATTCGAACCAGCCAGAGGGTTCGAGTACTGGTATCTTGTTCCGATATCGACCCAGACCCTGGCTCCGACCGTGGTAACCGAAGAAGTTCCAAGCGAAGTGTAGGAGACTGTGGGTGGCGAGTACCCCGACCCTCCCCCGGCTACCGAGAATCCGAATGTGACGTACGACTGATAGTAGTAAACGAAGAACACGCTCGCGGAGGAGCTTGCGGTCTCGGAAGTCGTCTGCGCGGTCTCCCACCTTAGTTCAGAGGTCGAGCCGTCGAGCGTAGAGGAGACGTTCCAGGTGCTACCAGGGTCGGCAAAGTACAACGAAGGCGAACCCGTGAGGGGTACCGATGTCTTCTTCCCTCCGCTGACATACGTAAGGGTGGGCGCAGAGTAGCCCGTCCCTCCCCCGCTGACTGAGTACGAGAAGACGAGCGGGACGCCGGACGACTGGGTCGCGTTCGACAACGCTCCGGTTATGAACTCGAACGCGTCGGCGTACTCGGTAGTCCCGTTGTACGAGAACTCCTGCAGGGTCGTCGGGTTCGCGAACGAGACGGGAGCGCTGCTGTTACTTGCGAAGACCTCCTGGAAGTTGCTAGCATCGAACTCATCCATCCACATCCATCCCGAAGTAAGCTCGAAGTTGTCGTTCGAGTAGACCACAGGGGCCTCGTTGGTGTAGTATGGCGCACCGTGGTACCATTCGGTCATCAGGCCCGTGAAGTACCCGTTCGAGTTGGCCACGTAGTTCGGCAGTCCGACGAAGTAGGTGGCACCCTCGTTGGAGTATGTCACCGAGGCCGTCGCCTTCGTGTCCGTGTCCTCTGCTACCATGATGACGTTCTGGGTCGTGTTCGAGAAGTACAGGTTGAGGAGGATGATGTCGCCGGGGTTCACCTGGCCTGAGAAGGCAGCCACGCCTCCCTGCCCGTCGCTCGGGAAGATGGAATTGCCCGATGTATCGAAGACTTCGTAGTTCATGTCGAAGCCGGTGCCGGGGTTCTCCCCCGGCGCCCAGTCCCACGATACCCCCACCTGGTACCAGTAACCGGCGTTGGAGAGACCATTGACCAGGTACGCGGGGCCCGTACCGAGGAGCGGGTCGGTCTGCTCGATTGCAGTAACGTTGAACTCGATAGAGGTGAAGCTCTGGGTGAAGGTCATGCCCACCTGCTCGTCATAATTCGAGAATATCGGTGGTCCGTGACCCTGGAGCTGCGATTCTCCGCTGGTGTCACCCGGATTCGAGGCGGAGCAGGAGCACGTCCGGGTGGGGACGATGCTCACCGTTTGCGTCCCGGTCGGCGATGCTCGCGCTACTACGGGACCTATCGTCAGGACCAGGCAGAGTATCGCGCCCGCCACAAGCAGCAGCGGCACGTGGCCTGCCGTCAGTTTCATGTTGCCCCAAAGGAAGCTTCCCCGCTATTAACGAATTTTGATTGCGGGGAGGGAAGCCTTTTTCTGGGCTAGTTGCGAGAAAAGTGCCAGAATGGAGGACGATGACTACATCCCGCCGGTATGGGTGCACCGCCATCACCATGGGTGGCCTTTGCGCATCTTGCTCGGCATACTGCTCGCGGTCATAGTCATCTTCCTGCTGATTGAGGCGGGCGAGTTCGCGTTCGCGAAGCTCGGTTTCACGCCCCTCGAGTTCGCCATAATACTGATTCTGACATTCTTGGGAAGCACCATTGACATCCCCCTGTACAGGGTGCGGAGCCTTGTCCCTATGGTGCAGGTGCAGGAGGTGAGGGTCTTCTGGCTGACCTATCACGTACCAAGACGCGTACTCAGGCAGGTAACCACGACGATCGCCCTGAACTTTGGCGGAGGCCTGATACCCATCGCCATTTCCGCGTACCTCCTCTCGACGCACCTGGGGGAGCTCACGGTGCTCGCCGTCGTCGGCACGGCAATCACGTCGGTGCTCGTGCACCTAGTCGCCAAGCGGGTGCCGGGCGTCGGTATCGTGACGCCCGCATTCCTTCCACCGCTCTTCGCCGCGGTTGTGGCGCTCATACTGGCTCCTGGCTCGCCGGCCATCGTCGCCTACGTCTCCGGCACCCTCGGCGCCCTGATCGGGGCCGACCTGACGAACCTGCGCGGGGCAGACCACTCAGGCGCGGCCATGGAGAGCATCGGAGGCGCCGGGACCTTCGACGGAGTCTTCCTGACGGGTCTCATAGCAGTGATACTTGCCGCGATTTTCTAAAAGACGCACCAATCATTATAATCGAAAATTCTCCGCCCATTAACGGGAGAACCGTTTGTTCAGGAACCTAGAGAACAGGGGGGCCGTCGCGACACTCATCGCTCTCCAGTTCGTCTGCGCGATAAACTGGTACAGCGTCTCCTCGGTCTTCTCGCTCATCGCGGCGGACTTCCACCAGAACGTTTCGGGGCTCGGTCTCGTTACCTCGACCTTCGTCCTCGGGGTGGCGCTATTCCAGCTCCCGGCCGGCCTGATAGCCGCGAGGTACGGACCCAAGCAGGCCCTGACCATCGGCATGACTCTGATCTCGGTCTCGTCCATCCTTGTCGGGCTCGTCGACCAGCTCTTCTCACTCACCGTGCTCAGGTTCGTAGTGGGCGTCGGCGAGGCTTTCATCTTCGGACCCGGCGTCATCCTCATAATCCGCTACTTCAGAAAGGGGGCTGAGGGCCTCGGGATAGGGATCTTCGGGGCGGCGTTCGACCTGGGTGGGATAGTCGGGATTTCGGGGTGGACCATCCTGGGGACCGTAGCTGGCTGGAGACTCAGCGTAATCGGGGCGGGAGTCCTCGGGCTCATCTCGCTGGCGCTGTTGCTACTTCTCATTCCCGACGACCCCGCCGTGGGCTCTCTCTCGATACGTCCCTCTGAGCTCAAAGAGATAATCCTAAACAGGCCTCTCCTTATCGTCAGCGCAGGTCTGGTGGTCTCCCAGGTCGCCTTCGGGCTGAACACCTACTTCATGGTGTACTACCTCGAGGAGAGTCTGAAGACCGGGGCCGTAATAGCCGGCCTGATTCCCGGGTTCACGATGGTGACGTCGATCGCGTTCTCGCCTTTCGTCGGCAATGCCTTCGACAGGAGCCCCAGGCCGAAGACCATCCTGATTGCGCTCTGCCTCACCGCGGCTGGGGCCGTCACCATCGCGGCCCTGAACTCCGTCTACGCGGCCCTTCTCTCCGGTCTAGTCCTCGGAGTCGCGACGCAGGGCGCGTATGTATTCGGCGTGGGGATAGGCCGGTCAATCGGGAGCGCTAGGAGCGAGTATGCCGCGCTGGGGATTTCGTGGATCAACGGTATCGCCCTGTTCGGCGGAGTCGTCATGCCGCTGGTCTTTTCCGCTGTAGCCGCTGGCTACAGCTATCCGCTAGCATGGGCGGTGGGAGGCGCTGTGGTCGCGGGAATCTCCCTTCCAATCTTCAGACTCCGCAGCGAGGCAGGCACGTAAGGGATGTGCCCCCCCAAAAGAGTGAAATAGAAATCCTCCCACCACGCGACCATGCCAGAGAAGAGGGACGAAGTGGTCGAGAAATTCGACGCGAGCCAGATGCTGCCTGACATCTACGAAAACTGGCTGAAGAAGCAGACGGCGGGGAACGCCAGAGCGAGGGCAGGCTTCATATCTAGGGAGGATGAGGACAGGGTCGATCTCGCTGAGGACGCGCACGAGAAAGCCAAGAGACGCAAGAGGCAGAAGACGAGGCGCTAGCCGGTCTTATCTTCAGTATTCAGCAGGACCGGGTTTCTTCTTGGCACGCAACGCCAGCGCGACTGCGTTCTCGGGGCTGTCACCGGCAGCGACTCTGACCGTCCTTCTCTCGTCGAAGTACCTTCCTGCCCATTGGTCAGCAACGCCTCCGGTCCCCCTCACTGCTATCACGGGCTTTCCCTTTCCATAGGCCGCCGCGGCCTCGGTCAGGGTGCCTGCACCTCCTCCCACGATTATTATCGCATCTCCCGAATTCACAACAAGGAAGTTCCTGGCGAACCCCAGCCCCGAGGGAATCACCACGTCACAGTATCTGTTCGCCCTCGAGGCGTCGTCCGGGGGTATGATTCCTATCGCGAGGCCCCCTGCCTCGGAAGCACCCTTGCTGGCCGCCTCCATGACTCCGCCGAGACCCCCGCTCAGGAGGACGGCTCCCTTCTTCGCCAGTGCGGTTCCGACGCGGTAGGCGGCGTCGTAAGCCGCGTCCGTACACAGCTCTGAATCAAAACCGATGACCGAAATCTGTCGTCTGCGGACCATATGCTTCCACTGCCCTTGCTGCACTTAGCGTTTTCTGTCACGCTACCTTCTGCGTGATAGATCTTCGAGCACCCTCGCGACCTGGTCGACTATCACGTCGAAGAACGTTGCCCCGCTCTCCCTTGTAGCAACCGTCGGGTCGCCTATCGTACCCCATTCGCCGGGGTCGTAGGCGCCTCCACCTCCCCCGACGCTGTAGAACAGCACGTGCCCACCGTCCTCCATCATGTCGAGCTGCTCAAACTCCGACTGTCTGGTGCGGACGTTCTTGACGGCCCTGTCCATCTTCACTAAATTGTCTCGGAGATGGAGCTGCAACGAAGTCTCGAGTTCGCACGAGTGGCCCATCCCTCCCGGTGCCGACCTCCGCACGGCATTCACCTGCGCGTGGGACACGTCCCAGTAGGAGAAAGCAGCTACAGTGCACTTCACTCCGCTCGACTCTGCTATGTTCTGGGCCGCGAGCTGTATCGCCGCTGAGTTTCCTCCGTGCCCGTTCAGGATGACCAGCTTCTCGAACCCGTGCTTGGCGAGCGAGTTACCAATCTGTGTGACGAACCTGATCCACGTGTCGTACTCGATGGACATTGTGCCTGGGAAGCCCATCCAGTGCGGTGTGATTCCGTAGTACAGCGGAGGCGCGACGAGGTTGCTCGTCTTCCGCGCAGCCGCCTTGGCAATCTCGAATGAGTTGACGATGTCCGTGTCCAGAGGCAGCTGGGGGCCGTGCTGTTCGGTCGAGCCGACTGGCAGAATCACTACCCTCTTCTGTTCTATGGCCTCTTTGACGTCGGGCCAAGTCATCTCCGAAAGCAGAGCTGTGGACATTCCACAGAATTGGCCGGCGTGCATCATAAGGGTTTTCGAAGCATGGACAGCGACGAAATTGGTATAGAATATTCGAAACCTGTAAATAAAATTGGGCAATCCTCCAACTGATGTCCTCAGAGACCAATCCCTTCGACAACGTGCTCGAGCAGCTCGACATAGTGAGCGAGTACTTGGAGCTAGACGCTGCGGTGAAAGACATGCTACGGCAGCCGAAGCGCATTGTTGAGGTATCCCTGCCGGTGAAGATGGACAACGAGAGCGTCAAGGTCTTCACAGGTTACAGGGTCCAGTACAACGACGCGAGGGGGCCGTTCAAAGGCGGCATCAGGTATCATCCGGGGGTCACCCTGGCCGAGGTGAAGGCCCTCTCAGCGTGGATGACCTGGAAATGCAGCGTAGCCGACATACCTTTCGGAGGCGGAAAAGGCGGCGTGATCTGCGACCCCAAGGCGATGTCCCAGGACGAGCTCGAGCGGCTTACCCGCAGGTACACCATCGGCATAGCCGACGTGATAGGCCCGGAGCGGGATGTCCCCGCGCCCGACGTCTACACCAACGCTCAGGTCATGGCATGGATACTCGATACCTACAGCCTGCTCAAGGGGCACGCCGTACCCGCTGTCGTGACGGGAAAGCCTGTCCCGCTGGGCGGCTCCCTTGGTAGGGACACGGCGACAGGGAGAGGTGCCGCGTTCTGCACGCGCGAGGCAGCCAAAGTCAAGGGCATTCCTCTCAAGGGTGCTACGATGTCGGTTCAGGGATACGGAAACGCGGGTTCGAACTTCGCCATAATAATGCAGGAGATGGGCGCGAAGCTCATCGCGACGAGCGATTCGAAGGGTGGTATCTACAACAAGGGTGGACTGGACGCCCGGGCCGTCCTCGCATTCAAGGAGAAGACCGGGACCGTCGTAGGATTCCCAGGCGCCAAGGATATCTCCAACGAGGAGGTGCTTCAGACCGAATGCGACGTGCTCTGTCCAGCCGCGCTTGAGAACTCGATAACCGGGGATGTGGCGAAGGGCGTGCGCTCCAAGATAATCACAGAGTGCGCGAACGGACCGACAACCCCCGAGGCGGACAGGGTGCTCGACGCAGCAGGTGTCTTCTTGGTGCCCGACATTCTCGCGAACTCGGGAGGGGTGATAGTCAGTTATCTGGAGTGGGTCCAGAACCTCGAGAGACTCTACTGGAGCGAGGATGAAGTCAACGAGAGACTTGAGAAGAAGATAACCTCGGCCTTTGCTGGCGTCCACACCGAGGCAACGAAGAAGGGGGTCTCGATGAGGACCGGGGCCCTGATAGTCGGCGTCGGCAGAGTAGCCGAAGCGATCAAGACCCTCGGCATTTGGCCCTGAGCGGACGATGACCGGCCTCAGGTTCGAGGAGGGCTCGGTGCAGCCCAGGTATGATTCGTACTGCCTCTCGAACATCCCTTCGACCCTCCTCTCGATACTCGGTGTCGAGATTGGCAGGACCAAGCTGCCGAACGATGTCTTCGACGGGGTCGACACCACTGGCATCGAGAACGTAGTCCTCTTCCTGCTCGACGGCCTCGGCTACAAGGAATGGCAAAGGCAGGTGGGAATGGGCTTCCTCGGAAACATGGGCAGCAAGGGGAAGGTCACCCCCATCACCAGCGTTTTCCCCTCGACGACTTCCGCTGCCCTCACGACGCTCACAACTGCCCTGACTCCGCAGGAGCATAGCCTCGTCGAGTGGTTCCTTTACCTCAAAGAAACGGACATGGTAATCCAGAGTCTGCCATTCTCCCCTGTAGGGACCCGAGGGGCCGACCTCCTCCTTCCATACCTTAGCCCTGATGTCCTCGTGACAGGAAAGCCGCTGTTCCCGCGGCTCACCAGAGAAGGGGTGGTGGTCCGGTCCTATCTCAGCCGCTTCATCGCAAACAGCTCCTACTCACGCTTGATGCACGGTGCGAGCGACGTGCAGCCTTACGTGAACGCGTTCGACATGGCAGACCTTCTCCGGAGGAAGCTCGAATCCGAACGCGGGGCCTCCTTCCACTATGTCTACTACAGCGCGATCGACTCCCAGGAACACTCCTACGGCCCGGGCTCTCGAGAGTCCTACGTGGAGGCGGCGAACGTCTCGGCTGCCCTCACCCTCGGTCTCGACAAACTCGACGAGAGAGTAGCCTCAAAGACGCTCTTTGTGGTGACGGCGGACCACGGACATGTCCGCAGTTCGACAGATGATTCCGTCTGGCTCGACAAGCACAGGAACCTCACGAAGAGCCTGGCCAGGAGCCCCGCAGGAAAAACGATCCCGCCGTGGGGTTCGCCTCGCGACATCTATCTCCGTATCGAAGAAGACTCGGTTGACGAAGTCCAACAGTACCTCTCCGAGACACTCTCAGGAGTCGCGCTCGTCGCGAAGAGCGCTGACGTAGTGTCATCAGGTGTATTCGGCGTCGGAACGCCCTCGGCTACATTCCTGGAGAGGGTGGGGAACCTAATGGTGCTTCCGAAGCGCGAGATGAGCGTCTGGTACCACTATCCCGACGTCGAGTCGCCTCTCCTCAGGGGCCAGCATGGAGGCATGCACGTAGACGAGATGACGGTGCCGTTCGCTGTTGCCCGAGCCTCCGCCCTGAGAGACTGACACGCGCGTCACGGGTTGAGGGGTGGCAGGAGCACGTCAGGAAAGACTGGAGGGAACATGTCACTCGTCTCCTGCCCCTTGGGCCCGATGGCCTGACCTTGGACCTGCGGCGTCGCCTCTGTACACCTGCCCGAGGCGATGGAGTCACCTGAGAACTGCTTGCTGTATCGCGCGGTAGTCTCCGCCTGGAAAAGCCAGGTGTTGAAGGTCGACGGGTTGGGTGTGTACGCACTCAGCCGCATCTTCGTCTGTTCGTTCCAGTCTTTCACCTCGGCAGGGTCGTAACCGAGGCAGAAGTCTCCTCCATTGGTCGGCGTCACTCCATAGATAGCGATTGTCGACGCTGGCCCGGTTTGGCCGAACCCTCCTTCGAGCATCCCCCACGCCTGTCCCGGTGAAAGCGTGACGATGAGGCAGATCACGGCGTGCTGCAGATTGCCGAACTGGACAAGCCCTAGGGGCGCGGTGTTGAGCGGGACGCTCCTCTCCTCGAGAGGTCTGATAGTCTCTCTTCCGTCGAGCAAGACCGTCCGGAAAGCCGGGTTGTAGGAATAGATGGGCCAATAGCCATCGCCAAGATAGTAGGAGCTTCTCATCAGTATCGTGCTGCGCTGGATGGAATCGGCGTTTCTGAAAGCCCATTCCACGATCCCCTGCCTCCGGTCGTACCAGGCCCACGCTGCTTCGACGGCGCCCGTGCTGTCGGCGACCAGCTTCTCCATCTTGCTGAGCCGGGGCCTAAGACTCTGTTTCTCATTCTCCGTCAAAAGTCTGGGCCGAGCCAAGCTGGTCCCCCTGTCGGAGCCGGGCCGGGGCCTTTATCCTTGTCCTCCGTTGCGTCGTGAGTGAGGTTCTACTTCTTCTTGGTGGACTTTTTCTTGGCGGCCGGCTTCTTCGGACTCACCTTCGCAAGTATCTTGGCCATCAATGCCTCCTGCCTCGTCCTGGTCCTGGCAGCGTCCTTGGCGATGCTCGCTTTCAGGGCCGCTACATCGTTACTCAGTGAGCTGACCTTCTTCTCGAGCCTCTTCGCACTTGTGTCGCTGCTCTTGGCATGCTCTGAGATGTCCTTCGATCGCTTGTACTCAGCTAGGTCCTTGCGGATTGACTCAATCTTGTTCTCTAGTTTCTTCGCGCTCGCCTCGCTGCTTCTCTTGGCACTCCCTACGTCAGATGAGAGGTTCTCAAGATGCTCTCTGACAATCCTCAACTGGGTCCGCCTTCCTTCTGACTGGGGCTGCGGACTCGCGACCGCCTCAGTCGTTTCTGCCGGCACGTCGGCCGGCTGCACCGCGGGCGATATCTCGCCCGTTGCCTCTCCTCCGCTCTCCTCTTCGCCCATCTCGGAACTCAAGTCGCATGTAATATGAGGCTTTGCTATATAAGATTCATGTCGAGATGTCAGCCGGTCTGACCGAGGGAAAGCCCCTCTACCTGGAAGTACAGGAACGTGACGGCACCCCATTCATCGGCAGCGACCACCGTATATTGTCCTGGGTTCAGAGGTGACGCCTGCCCGATCCCCGCACCGTTCGACGTCCCGTTCACGATGTCCACGCTCGCCATCACGGCTACCTGCGCCGAACCCGGGAGGATCGTCGCGACGTCGCTGTTGGCTTGGAACTCGTAACCCGAGATGTACCTGACTATCATCGGACAGACCGTCACAGGAAACACCTGGATCTGCGTGCCCGAGGAGACGTTGCCCGCGCTGTAGTGGCCCCTGTACAACGCGATCCCGACGGGCAGGTCATTAAGGTTCGTGCACGAGCCCAAGGCTACGGGAACGAACCAGTCTCCGGAACCGCTGACGTTGTTGCTTTGGTCGAGCGCGTTGAACTCGCTCACATTGACCGAGATGTTCTGACCTGCGCTGAACCGAGTCCCGTTCATCGAGAGCTCGAGCTCGAGTCCGTACCGGGACGCGACAGTCGTACTGCTCGCCGAACCTATGGTGCTTGTCGACTGGCTGCTGCTCGAAAAGCCGGTCGTCGATGAACTCACCGGGGTCGTCGATTGGGTAGCCTGCATCGATGCGGAACTGAGCACCACTGCGCACGCGGCCCCCGCCACTAGGATTACCACCGCGATCACAAAGGTCATCGAGGTGGCTATCCCCCTCCTGTAGCGTTCCATCATTTTTCGGGCGTCGACCCTACAATTTTTCGATTAATACTTTTGCCCGAACGCGGTCCACACAGGAAGACCTAAGGTCGAGGCTACCTCCGGTCCGGAGAGTCTTCGCCATGAGCGTGCAGGAGAACAGACTCGGGCTGGTGCACAGGGTCCTCGCCGGGAGAGGCAGCCTGAAGGAATATGCCATCCTGGTCACCGATCGGCGCTCGGTATTCGTCATACAGCGGCAGTCTCGGAACGGTTTCATGCTCAGGACGGAGATAGTCTCAGGGACACCCGGGAACACGACTCTCAGACCGAAGACGCTGGAGGACTATTCAGGAATAGCCATCGGCTCTCTGGAGTCGGAGCCCCAGAACCTTTCCATCATCCACGACAGCGTGAAGAAACTGATCATCGGCATAGGCGGCTTCTTCCCGGTCTACCACTTCCACCTCAACTACACCGTGGACGGACGGGGCGAGGGTCAGGTCTTCTACGCAGTACCGCTCGCGACCTATGAAACCGTCAGCGCGCAGCGCCCACGCGAGGTCATCCTTCGCGACTACGCCGAATCGATCTTCAGACTCTACCGGCAAGTCCTTCCCACGGGCATCATAGACGACGCGGGTCTGTGGGACCGAAAGACCTGACTATGGTTCCAGCACGACCCTTCCGGGATTCCCGGTCCTGTTCTGCAGAACCGAGACCGCCTCGTTGACGGACCCGAGCGGGAACTTGTGGGTCACGGCGTCGCTGAACGTGAAGCGTCCGATCTCTATCAGCCTCAATACCTCGGGGATTTCCGACTTCAGGTGGTCCTGCGGGCTCATGACCTTCACCTCGGGTACCTGCAGGTCGTCGACGACGTGTATCGGGATGGGATCCCAAGACATACCCACGAGAACCGCCTGTCCTCCCTTCCTTACCGAGGATATCGTGTTCCTCTCGCTCTCCTGTTTCCCTATCACCTCGTAGCCGATGTCTACGCCTCCACCTGTCAACTTGCGGATTTCCTGGACTGGGTTGCCGTTCCTTGGATTGACCGTTGCCGTCGCGCCCTCGCGCTTGGCGATCTTCAGCTTCTCGTCTTCGAGGTCGACCGCTATGATGTCGGTGGCGCCTGCGATCTTTGCCCACTTCAACAGGCTCAGACCGACACCGCCAAGGCCGTAGACCAACACCGACGCTCCGGGTGGCTGCTGCGCGTATCTGACGGCGTGATAAGCGGTCATGACAGCACAGTTCAGCATCGCCCCTTCCGGGAACCCTATGTTGTTCGGTAGCCTGTGGACGTGTCGGGACGGGACCACAGCCTCCTCCTTCCACGAGCCTTCCCTGTTGAAGGACATGACGGCAAAGTTGTCACAAAGGTTGTCCTTGCCCCTCAGGCAGTACTGGCACTTTCCGCAGCTCTGGACATAGTCAATCCCCACTCGGTCGCCCACCTCGACGTTGGTCACGTTCTTCCCCTTGGCCGAGACGACTCCGGCGGCCTCATGTCCCAGCGTTATGGGGACTGTGGCGGGGACCTGCCTTCCGGCGAGGGTGTGCAGGTCGGAATGACAGATACTCGCAGCCTTGATCTCGACCGCGACCTCGTCGTCTCCAGGCGGAGGGATCTGCACGTTCTCAAGCTTCAGTGGCTGCTTAGCCGCATAGAATCGCGCTGCTATGACCTGTCCCATAAGGGTGAAGCTACTTCCTGCTCGACATAAGCGTTTTGCGGCAGCCTATTCCGGAGGGATCTCCTTGAAGTTCATCGCGATATCGATGTGGTCCTTTCCGCGATGGTACCATCTTGCGATGAAGTACAGTGCTGCGCTCCCGACCAGAGCTGCCACGGCCAGCACTAGAGAATACAGGCCGTTGGGCCCTCCTATCGACGAGTTGGCACCTGCCGTGTACGAGAGGAACGCGAAGAAGCCGCACGAGACCGCTCCGACGAGCGTCACGAGGGGAACGCCTCCGAACTTGTACACGGCTATCGGCGACTGCTGGTAGATGCTCTTGCGGACGAACGGGAAGATCGCGCCACCGAGCGAGACCACCGCCAGGATGAAGGTGTAGACGACCGTGTAGTTGAGGTTCGCCGAGACGGCTCCGTAGTAGTTCGTGGCAAGCAGGCCGAGGAACGTGATGAAAGCCACGAAAATGATCGCCTTGACGGGAGTGTGGAACCTATCGCTCACATCAGCGAACCTTCCCGGAAGGATCCTGTCGAAGCCCATCGCCAGGATGATCCTGGTAGTGGCCATCCAGTTGGAGGGGATGATTATAATCGCCCACGCGATGAGCCCCAGGTTGATGATGGTGGCCACCACAACATTGTTGGCCAGCAGGCTTGCGAAGAAGTACGGGTTCGGTGGGACCGGTATCCCCCAGGCCGAAGCCGAGACGACGGACAGCTTGGAGACAGCGTTGAGCCACTGCTGCCCCACGGCGTCGAGCAGGGCTAGCGCGAACAGGGCGTAGATCGCCGTCGCGACGACGTTGTTCCCCATCGTCGAGAGAAACATCGACTTCTTCACCTGCTTGACCTCACCGGAGAAGTACCCCGAATACTGATATCCGTTGTTCGCGAGCCATGCCAGTGCAAGGGCGCCCAACGCGATTGTGCCCGGCGTGTACGAGACGTCCGCCTTGGTGATGATTGATTGGTACGTCGTGTAGCTCCCCAGAAGCCTGTCGAACGTAGACGCGAACGTGGTGGGGTTGGTCGAGAAGAGATATCCCATCGCTATCAGGGTGCCTATCATGCCGATGATCCAGTAGACGAACTGGTGCTTCAGATAGTTCGTCGTCCCGGAGATCATCGTCAGCGCCATGTAGATGATCAGCACTCCGCCGATCACGGTGACCCATCCCAGATTCGTGAAGACGCTCGCCGACCAGGTGATCAGGCCGGGGTTGTTCGTGAGCGCCCCGATCGTGTCGAAGACCGAGAAGAGTCCGTAGGTGACGAACGTGTTAGCGAAGAAGCCCATGAATATCGCATTGAAGATGACATTGGTGAACGCAAGGGAACTACCGACGGATGGGTGAAGTATCCTTCCGGACCACACGTAATCACCGCCGGACCTAGGCATGCTCAGCGAAAGCAGGGAGTAGAGGGCTGAAGTGACAAGCAGGAATGGGAGGACTAGGACGAACACAAGGGGGATGTCCGTGCCGGGGAACACTGCCAGCATTGGCAGATATGTAGTGGCGACGCCAAAGCCGATGTTGGTAACCGCGACCGTCGTTATGAATGCCTGAAGCGGGGATATCGACCTCACTATGCCGGTAGCCTCACGCACGAATGCCGTAGACCTACTCAAACAGGCGTGAAGAGTGGCGGGATGGTTCTGATAAGGATTATCCTCACAAGCTCATAAGCTCCTTACGTCCCCCGTTACCCTCAATTGGTCAAGAATTTCCGTTTCGGCCTGCTGGGACTGGGCAACCTCGGAAGGAACGTCCTCTTGCAGGTCGTGGAGCGCACTGATCGCTTCCCTCTCTACTGGGTCGCGGACAGCTCGCGGATCATCTCAAGGAAGGACGGCAAGAAGCTGACCGCGTCCGACGTCGCGAAGATAACCCGGGCCAAGAGAGGAAAAAAGGGACTCGGCGGCCTCCCTGCTTCTTTTGCCGCGACGGACTTCGAGGGCGCCAAAGAGGAAGCTCACATCCTCAGCGAAATCATCCAACCTGCGCTTGACGAGTGGGTCGTGTTCGACACAACGTATCTCGACGCGCGGAGTGCATACGGTCTCACATCGGAGCTCATGGGGACTCTCGCAATCTGCACCGCTAACAAGACAGCTTGGGCCGACCCGGCTATGTGCAGGGATCTCTTCTCGCGGGCGCGAAAGCAGAAAACTTTCCTCGGCCTGAACTGCACCCAGGGCGTCTGGATAGACCAGATGGAATACGTCCCCGTGGCCGCCTCCAGGCTGAGCACCCGGACCGTTCACATATTGAAGCGCGACAACTCGAGCCTCAACTTCCTCTTCAGCAGAGCCTCAGAGGGTCTCTCACCAGGACGGATATACCAGGCGCTGACCGACGGCGGTTACCTGGAGCCAGGTGGCACAGACCTGCTTCCCGAGATCAAGGACCAGCAGACCAAGGCGAGGATTACGACGAACATCTGCGCCATCCTGGGCCGTCTCGAGGTACGGTCAAGCAAGCAGAGCGTACCAGAGGTCCTAGCAAGCGGCCCCGGCTCCGCGAGCGTTGATGACCTGTGCGCGTGGCATATCTCCGGAAGGAAGCGCGGTTATCCGTCTCTCGTCACCGAGATAGTCATGGATGGCAGCTCGAGGACCATGACCTGCTGTCTCTCCTTCCAGGTCTTGGAAAGGAAGCACCCTCTGGGCCGAAGCTTCTATGGCGCAAACGCGTTTTCAATCGCAGTTGCGCAAGGCGGCAAGAGCTTCACTCACAGAGGAGGTCCAGGGGGCTCGGTCAACACCGCCAGGAGGCTGATACGCGAGGCGGAAGAGGTGATGCGCCTCTCGGGCCGGCGCCAGACTGATTCCTTCTCCCCGATTCCGATTCTCACAGGGCTATCAGCGGGAGACAAGAAGGCCGAGAGCAGGACGCGTACCCTGCGCGAGCTCCTCGATCAAGACGAAACGCCTCATTCCCAGGCGAACCTGCCGTTCTCGTAAATCGCTTCCCCATCGAAGTAGATAGCGCCACCTTTCTTCATGCTTTTGACCATGTCGATGTGGATGCCGCTCTCATTGGTGCCTCCGACCTCCTCGAACGCGCGTCCCACCGCCATGTGGATTGTGTCGCCCATCTTCTCGTCGAAGAGCATGTTCTTCGTCACTTCGGTAATCCCCCTGTTCATGCCTATTCCAAGCTCGCCGAGACGCTTCGCGCCGGCGTCAGAGGCCAGCAGCTCCGACAGGAGCTTGTCGCCGACCTCGGCGCTATGTTCCACTATCTCCCCGTCAACGTACTTCAGCCTCACGCCCCTGACTGTGTTGGAGAGGAAGAGGAACGGAAGGTCGAAGTAGACCCTGCCGTTTACCGTCCCTTCGATCGGGCTGGTGAAGACCTCACCGCCAGGCAGGTTCTTCTTGCCGGCATCTACCATCGGCTTCCTTCCCTCTATCGAGAAGGAGATGTCAGTCTCTTCTCCGACCAGGCGGACGTTCTTCGTCGCGGCCATCTTGTCAGCGAGGACCTGCATCTTACTGGCCATGGCGGGCCAGTCGCGGAGCATGGCGCCGTACGCAAAGTCAGAGTAGGCCTCGAGCGACTTGTCTGCCTCCTGCGCGAGAGCGGGCGTAGGGTGCAGCGTGATACACCACTTCTCCTTGCCCATGATCGCCTTGTTTGCCTCCGCCATGCCCTTGACACGCATCCGGAACTTCTCGGGCGGCACGTCCGCAAGTTCCTTGGTGTTCTCCGGGGCTATTATCGCTATCAGGATGTCCGCACCTTTGTAGAGGTTGAGCAGCGGCTCGGGGAAGGACGACAGCGTCTCTTCGCTCGCGTTGAGCAAGTACGCCCTGCTGAACCCATAGTCACGTGCGAGAACCTGAAAGTGTGCCCCGGCCTTCGCTATCTCAGCGGCGACCTCGGTGACCAGGGGCAGAGCTCCGCTGCTCGTGTCTATCAGGACGAAGTCCCCGCGCTTCACATCGCAGGAATAGTTCACGACGATTCTGGCGTGTTCGGCGACCCTGGGGTCCATCAGCGTCGGCGCTCCAAGCGGGTCCGCTCGACGCCAGCTGCTGATTTAGGGGTTTCTAGCGGCTCGCGCGAGTCGGCACAACGTTAAGATACAGCGCCGCCGCCGATACGACAATGAAACGCAAGGTGATCGCCCCTCC
>JASHPA010000175.1 GCA_030038365.1 Nitrososphaerales archaeon | reverse complement strand
GAGCACTATCATCAGGGCGGTGACCGGGTAGAACTGAAAGGCGAGTATTGAGAGGGTTACGAAGAAGAGAACCCTGAACGTCTCGTTGATGCGGTATATCGCATAGTTCGTCATGCGCTGGAAGATGTTCCTGCTCTCTCTCACCGCATCGACTATCACCGAGAGCCCGGGTTTGGTCAGGACCACAGCTGCGGCGGACCTGGCCGCGTCGGTCGCCGCTGAAACGGCTATGCCCGCGTCGGCCTTCTTGAGCGCGGGGGCGTCGTTCACTCCGTCCCCCGTCATGCAGACGATGTGCCCGTTGCTCTGCAGGAGCTCGACGATCCGGTACTTGTCCTCCGGGAAGACCTCTGCGAACCCGTCGGTTCGCTCCGTGGTCTCCTCGGCCTGCGCTTCGGTCATTCCCGTGATCGACGCCGCTGTCACAATGTCCGTCCCCAGCCCGACCTCGGATGCGATCTCCCTCGCTATCGAGACGTGGTCGCCCGTGACCATCTTCACCCCTATGCCCATGGACTTGGCCGCTGAGATCATGGCCGCCGAATCCTCCCTGGGTGGGTCGCTGAGGGAGAGAAGGCCGAGATAGCGCCAACTCCCTCCGGCATCGGCCCGAGCGACGCCGAGCGCCCGGTATCCCTTCGATGCGAAGAGGTCCACCTGCGCGTCAATCGAAGCGCGAAGGTCTGGGCCACCTCCAACGAGGGCCAGGACGGCCTGCGGCGCGCCTTTGCAGACCTGGAAGGTCTCGCCGGAGGACGAGCGGAGGACGGCCACCGTCCGCTTCGAGACGGGATCGAAGGGCGCGAACGAGAGGACCTCTGGCCTCTCCGCCGTCGGCTGGCTCTCTTCCGCCCTTGTAATGATCGCTGTATCGATGGGATCCCTGTCCTCCTCCCTCGAGGCGAGCGCGGCAGCGGCGACGACATCCGCAGGGGTGGACGGCGAGAGGCTGAAGACCTCTCCCACGGAGAGCTCGTTCTTGGTGATGGTCCCGGTCTTGTCGGCGCAGAGCACATCGACCCCGGCGAGCTCCTCGATCGCTACGAGCCTGCTGACTATCGCCTCCTTCTTGGCGAGGGCCTCGGCGCCGACGGCCATCGATACCGAGAGGACCGCGGGAAGGGCTGCCGGGATTGCGGCTATGGCGAGAACGAGGCCGAATTGGAGCAGGTCCAGTGGGCTCACTCCCCGGAAGAACTCCACGACCGACGTGACCGATATCAGGAGGGCTGCGAGCGTCACTAGGTAGTCCCCTATCTTCAGAACAGCCTTCTGGAAGTGGCTCACCGTTCGGGCCCTCTCGACCAGCCCCGTCGTCTTGCCGAAGAAGGTGGACATCCCGGTGGCGGTGACGACCGCGTTCATCTCACCCTGCCTTACCATCGAGGAGGAATAGACGAGGTCGCCTTGGTGCTTCTCTACCGGGAGAGACTCCCCTGTCAGGGCGGACTGGTCGACCGAGAGGTAGTCTCCGCTGAGGAGTCGCGCGTCGGCAGGGATGATGTTCCCGAGACGAAGTCGGGCGATGTCCCCAGGCACCACCGCCGAGGCGGGTAGGTCTGTCCATTTCCCGTCCCTCAGGACATTCGCCCTCGGCGCGAGCCTCTTCTTCAGGAGGTCGATCTCGTTACTCGCTTTGTTCTCCTCCCAGAACCCGACCGCGGCGTTGGTCACAAGCAGGGTGAGGATGATGGCTAGGTCGTCCCAGTGTTGTATCGCGGCAGAGACCACCGCCGCGGCCTCGATCATCCCCGGAATCGGTCCCCAGAAGTAAGCCAGGAAGGACCTGAACCTCGACTTTTTCTTCTCGGTGATCTCGTTCGGCCCGTACTGCTCCAGCCTGCGGGCGGCCTCCGCGCCCGAAAGGCCGTTCTCTGACGAGGAGAGGGCCTTCAGGACGTCCCCGACGGAAGTGGTCCGCGGTCCGGCCGCGGACGACCGGGTGTCATTACTCGGCTCCGCCATTCAGCACTCCGCGCCCCACTGCCATTTGAATCTGTTGCGGGTCTCTGGGGTTCCGGTAACTTAGCGGCCGGGTCGCTAATGCATGTCAGGGCACGAAGGACTGATGCTCCCTGCTCGAATGTCTAGGGGCGAGGTAAGATGCGCCCCTTCGTGTGACAGGGAAAGCATGCCATAACCGAGATAGCAAAACCCAATTGAGGCTGATCCGCTGTATATCGGTCCGGTTACACACGTGGGGAGACCTGGTGCTCCACAACTGTTTTGGGTGCTTGGGGGTGCTGCAGACACGGAGACGACTGGAACGAAGTAAACGAACGACACGACCGCGATAATCACCCCTATGATAGATATCGGAATGATACGGCGCATCTCGTTCTTACGTAGCCTGGTACGCTATTTACCGTTTTTCGGACTTGCGCTCTGGATGATTGTAAGCTATCTGTTCTTGCCGTTCACTTCGATTCCGCCTGCATCTGCCCAGATCTTTCCGTCCAAGCCTTCATGCGGTCTAACGAAATCGTGATAGAGCTGACGGCTCTTGCGCAGGGGGTTCTCCAGACTCATCACGACGCCAGTCTTATTATCCGCGGTCCTGATAACACACGCAATGGTGAGCGCTCCCCGGGGTCTTCTCCGTCTCGTCGCGTTGCAGCTGCTCTCTGAGTCGTCTATGTCGGGCGCAGAACTGCAGAATCACATCGGGAGGTCCAGCGGAGGAGTGTGGAGGCCGGGTCCTGGTTCCATTTACTTCATGATCAAGGGGCTTCACGATGAGGGGATGATCGTCGAGCTTCCCGGCGCCGCGAAGGGAACGATGAGAAGGTACGTCATCTCCAACAAGGGAAAGGGTGAGCTCGAAAAGCTGAAGGAATCGGCGAAGAAGGAGACGAGGAAGCAACTGGAGTTGCTGGCCTACTACTGCGGTCTCGCCGGCGACGGCGAGACTTCGAAGGCCATGAAGGAATTCTCGTCGAAGATGTAACCGGGAATACGGACGCGACGCGGGGCTCCGCGGAGCCCGCCCCGTGGCATACCGCGCATCTTCGTTCCCGGCGTCAGCATTAAATCACCACGCGGGAAGTCATTTCCGTGCAGAAGGAGCGCTTCATCAACGTAAGGAAGCTCGCGGCTCTCAGCATCTACTTCCGCGGCGCGCCCCGTATGCTCGCCGAGTCAGGCGCCGTGGTCTTCGCGTTCGGCGGTCTCGGGCTTGCCTCGATATTTCTGGGGAGTATGTCCCAGACGGTGGTCGCCATAGGGGTCTACCTTTTCCTCCTGGCGGTCGACTACACCCCGCTGTTCGCCTACGCTGTCATCATCACGCGCAAGGGAGACGTATCGGGTGAGCTCGGCCCCGAGCTGGCCGTGGAAGGGACGAAGAGGAGGTA
>JASHPA010000174.1 GCA_030038365.1 Nitrososphaerales archaeon | reverse complement strand
ACCGCTCGACAAGAGCGAGACGATAGACCCGCTCAAGGAGGTCGCCCTTCTGCAGTACACCGGAGGCACTACAGGTGTATCGAAGGGAGCGATGCTCTCCCACGCCAACCTGTACCTTAATGCCGCAGCCTCGTCGTCGGCTCTGCCTCTCACGTCGAAAGACGTGGCGATCGCCGCCCTCCCTCTTTTCCACATCTACGGAATGACGACGGCGATGAACGGCCCCTTCTACGCGGGCGCCCGAATAGTCCTGCTCCCTCGGTTTGATGTCGAGGAGGTGATGAAGACGATAGAGAAGGAGAGGGTGACAAGCTTCTGTGGCGTTCCCACAATGTACATCGCGGTGATCAACCATCCCAACGTCTCAAAGTTCAACCTGCAGTCAGTCCGTTCCTGCATATCCGGAGGCGCCCCTCTGCCGGTCGCCGTCAGGAAGAGGTTCATCGAGATTACAGGAAGCCATCTCGTGGAGGGGTATGGGCTCACCGAGGCCAGCCCCGTCACCCACTGCAACCCCGTTGGGGACGGGGCCGTCGTCAAGGACGGGTCGATAGGCATGCCTATCCTTGACACGGATGCGGCCATCGTCGACCTGGAGGACCCCTCCAGCTTCCTCGGGGTCGGCGAGGTGGGCGAGCTTGCCGTCATGGGACCTCAGGTCATGCTCGGCTACTGGAACCGAAGGGACGAGACGGATATCGTCCTCAAGAACGGCTGGCTGCTCACGGGAGATGTCGCCAAGATGGACGAACAGGGCTACTTCTTCATAGTCGACCGGAAGAAGGACATGATAGACGTCGGCGGTTTCAAGGTCTGGCCGAGGGAGGTCGAAGAGGTCCTCTTCACACATCCGGCCGTACGCGAGGCTGCCGTCGTGGGGGTGACGGACGAGTACCGCGGCGAGTCCGTCAAGGCCTTCGTCATCCTGAAGCCCGAGGGCAAAGGGAAGGTGACCGAGCAGCAGGTCGTCGACTACTGCAGGGACAGGATAGCCAGGTACAAAGCGCCGCGGACCGTGGTCTTCGTCGACGAGCTGCCTAAGACCCTCGTGGGCAAGGTCCTTCGCAGGAAGCTCAGAGACAAGAGCGACTGGGAGAAGGATACCGCTACAAAGCCTCGACAATCATAGCGATGCCGTTCCCGCCACCCAGGCAAAGGGTGGCGAGACCCGTCTTCTTCCCTCTGTTCTTCAGCGCGTAGATCAGGGTAGTCAGCACCCTCGCACCCGAGCAGCCGATAGGGTGTCCGAGGGCGACCGCCCCCCCGTTGACGTTGAACTTCTCCTCCGGGACGCCGAGCTGCTTCCGCACCACTATGGACGCCGTCGAGTAGGCTTCGTTGTGCTCGAACAGGTCTATGTCGTCTATCGTCATTCCCGTTTTCTTCAGGAGGCCTCTTACAGTTGGGATTGGCGACTCCATCACGTCCTCGGGTTTGACCCCTCCGGTGTGGTAACCCACGACTTTCGCCAGCGGCTTCGCGCCGATCTCCCTGGCGGCCTCCTCAGAAGAGACCACGAGGGCCGAAGCGCCGTCGCTCAGTTGCGAGGAGTTGCCTGCTGTTAGGATCCCATCTTTCTTGAAGACCGGCTTCAGTTTGGCCAGTTTCTCGACCGTCGTGTCCGCCCTGATGCACTCGTCAGAATCGAAGGTCCTCTCGCCGTCCTCGCTCTCGATGGTGACTCCCACTATCTCGTCCGCGAACCTGCCCTCCTTTGTAGCCCCAGCTGCCTTCATGTGGCTCTCGTACGCGAACTCGTCGGCCTGGCGTCTCGAAATGCCGTACTTCTCTGCTATCCTCTCCCCGGTCACGCCCATGTGATACTGGTTGTAGACATCCCAGAGGCCGTCGTTGATCATCGCGTCGATGAGGCGCGCGTCGCCGTACTTCAGCCCATGTCTGAGCTCCTTGATGAGGTACGGCGCATTGCTCATGCTCTCCATCCCTCCCGCGACGACGACGCCTGCATCGCCGGCCTTGATGGCCTGTGCGGCGAGCACCACCGCCTTCAGCCCCGACCCGCACATCTTGTTTATCGTCAGTGAGCCCACCGATACCGGGAGGCCCGCGTAGATGGCGGACTGCCGGGCGGGGTGCTGCCCGAGACCCGCAGAGACCACGTTGCCTATGATGACCTCGTCGATATCCTTCGGCCTGATGCCGGCCCGTGCGATCGCGTCCCTCACCACGGCCTCACCGAGACGGGGCGCCGGGACGCCTACCAGGGTCCTCCCGTACTTGCCTATACCTGTCCTGCAGGCTGAGAGGATGACCGGCTGTGGCATGGTTTTCTGTCCTCCGGGAGGCCCGGAGGTTAATAACGGAATCTCCGCGCTCAGGCTCGAGCTACATTGGCAGGCTTATTACTATGGCTGGATGAGCCATCCAGCCCTTGAGCGGCATCAAGCTGAACGGGTCAAGGAAGGTCGCCGTGGTGTCCATGTTCACAGCACTCGCCCTAGTGACCGACTACGCGATGTTCCCGCTCGCGAACGTGAAGCTCATGGACTCGATCGTGTTCATCTCCGCGCTCGCGTTCGGAGTGAGCGTCGGGGCCTCGGTAGCCGCACTCACGTGGCTGGTCTACGGGACGGTCAACCCCCTAGGTCCCGACAGCGGCGCCTTCCTGGTCCTTCTCATCCTTTCGGAGATGATTTACGTCGTCTTCGGCTATGCCGCCAGGCGCATGATGTCTCCCGGAGACAGCGTCCCTGTCCGGAGTCTGCTCTGGGGCTCCTTCGGCCTCATAGGCGCCCTGCTCTACGACCTCAACACGATAATCACGCCAAGTCTAATCATAGGGCAGTCCCTCAAGGTGAGCGTTGCAGAACTGCTGCCCGCTGTCCCCTTCATGCTCGCGCACGAGATAAGCGACTTTGTCTTCTTCGCCACCTTCGCGCCGCTGGTCTACGCGGCGGTACGCAAAGTAGCTGTCAGGAACCTGCAGAGCGCGACGATAGTCTCAGGCAACCCGCTCAAAGCCGAGAACGTCTGACATCGCGCCCTTCCTCTCGGCTTTGGGCCTGAACTTCGGCCTCACCTTGCTGCCCACCCTCGCGCCCCCGATGAGCCTGTGCACCAGCCCTCCCTTCACTCCGGTAAACTCGACGAATGCGAACGCCTCCGGCTTCCCCGAGTCATCCACCCGCTTCGCCACGGCCCTCACGACCCCGACCGGACCTGCCCTCACGAGCTTCTCGATGGGAGAATAGCACTCGACGCAGTACATCCTCGCCGGAAGGGCAGTTATCCCGCAGACCCCGCATCGTCCGGCGAGCACCCTACCTTCCATGAGGCCGCGCAGAAACTTCTCCCCTGCCACGCCCGCGGTGTACTCGTAGTGCAGAGGGATCGCGTCCACCCAGCCGCTCACCGCGGTCGACTCGCCAAGCCTCTCCGTGATCGGCAGTTACTTCTTCCCTCCTGCCGGTCTGAAGTATTTTATGTCGGTTATCGCCCCGACCCTCTCCCCCGGCTCCTTCCACACCGCCTCCACCTTCATCCCTATCTTGACATCCTCAGGTCTCGCTTCCCCGAGGAGGTGCAGGATACCCATGAGGGGTGATGCTCCATCTATCTCGACGACCGCGACCAGTATCGGGTCGGCCCTGCGGCTCGCATCGAAGTTGACGTAGGCTATCGAGTAGGTGACGACCGTCCCCGTGTCGTGCAGTTTCACCCAGCTGTCCGTCGGCCTGAAACAGCGCTCGCAGTACATCCTCGGAGGGATCAGGACCCTCCCACAGACGTCGCACTTCCTCCCCCACAGTTTGCCCTCCTTGAGCCCTGCGAGGAACCTTCCCATCGCGACTCCCGATGTCCACGCGTACCGCAGGTCGGCCTGGTAGACGGTCTTCAGGTACTTCTCTGCCTTGACGTCGTCCGGGGTGATCTCGGTACCCGGATACTTCTTGATCCTCGAACTCATGCTCCTTTGCTCCCGCTTCCGTTGCCCCTGATGCTCTTGGCGAACTCTATGAAGTACGACATCGAATCCGGATTCTTAAGGGAGCCAGGGTTGTACACCTTGGAGGGCTCCGCCCCCAGGAATATCCGTCGCACGGGGACTTCGAGCTTCTTCCCGTTTAGAGTACGGGGGATCTCCGGGACGGCGAAGATCTCATCTGGTACCATCTTGGGGGATAGTTCCGTCCTTATCCTCTGCCGTATCTCTCCCTTGAGCTCGTCGCTGAGGCCGCCGTCGCCCCTGGGCACCACGAAGAGCGGCATGTACGAGCGGCCGCCAAGGAACTCCATGTCGACCACAAGGCTCTCGGCCACCTGCGGGATCGACTCCACCACCCCGTAGATCTCGCTCGTCCCCATCCTCACACCCATCCTCTTTATCGTGGCATCGGACCTCCCGTAGATCACACACGCTCCGTCCTCGTCTATCTTGACCCAGTCGCCGTGCCTCCAGACTCCCGGGAACACTGAGAAGTAGCTCTCCCTGTACCTCTCCCCCGTCGCGTCCCCCCACAGGAACAGCGGCATCGAGGGCATCGGCTCCAGGATGACCAGCTCCCCCATCTCCCCGACCAACGGCCTCCCCAGCTCGTCAAACGCTGCCACGTCTGCTCCAAGATTCCTGCACTGTATCTCCCCCGCCTTCACGGGCAGGAGAGGGCAGCCGCCAAGGAACGCGGTGCACAGGTCCGTCCCGCCGCTCACAGAGGTGAGCCAGATGTCGGGCTTGACGTGGGCGTAGACCCACTCGAAGGCGTCCGGTGTCAGCGCAGACCCTGTCGAGCCGAAACCCCTGAGACTTCGCAGCGAGTACGTCGACCTGGGCTCCGCTCCGCTCTTCATCAGCGCGTTCACATATGCCGCGCTGGCGCCGAGGAATGTCATGTCGCTCGCATCCACGAGCGACCAGAGCGTGTTGGCGTCCGGAAAGAACGGGTCCCCTTCGTACAGGACTATCGTGGAACCAAGCATGAGGGAGCCGACAAGGTAGTTCCACATCATCCAACCGGTCGAAGTGTACCAGAACATCCTGTCAGAGGGCCCGAGGTCGTTATGGAGCGAGAGGGTCTTCAGGTGTTCCATCAGTATCCCCCCGTGCCCCTGCACTATCGGCTTCGGGAGGCCTGTCGTCCCCGAGGAGTACATTATCCACAGCGGATGGTCGAAAGGTACCGGCTCGAACGAAGGCTCCGCTCCACCCCGAGATAGGTCCTGCCATTCCAGGGACGCGCTGACCGTCTCTTTGCCCTCGCCTACCATGATTGTATTTTCGATGGTCGGGACCGCTTCCCTGATCCTCTTCACCGCCTCTGCCTTGGTGTTCCATTTTCCTCTGTACGAGTACCCGTGAGACGCAACGAGCGCTTTGGGACCGATCTGCTTGAACCTGTCCACCGCGCTGTGAACACCAAAGTCAGGCGCACAGCTCGACCATATGGCCCCGATGCTCGCGCAGGCCAGCAGAGCCACAACCGCCTCCGGCACGTTGGGCAGGTACGCCGCGACCCGGTCACCCTTCGCTATCCCCAGTCCTCGGAGCGACTCGGCGAGGCTGCCCACTTTCTTCCGGAGCTGGTCCCAGGTCATCTCCTCCAGCCCCGACTCCTCGGTCTTCGAGAGGATGGCCGTCTTCCCGGGCTCCGCGCGCGCGAAGAAATGCTCGGCGTAGTTGATGGTCGAGCCGGGGAACCACCTCGCGCCGGGCATGACCCTTTTCTCCAGGACAGTCGAATAGGGGGTCGCTGACCTGACCCGGAAATAGCTCCAGAGCGAGCCCCAAAAGTCCTCGAGTTCGTCCACCGACCATCTCCAGAGCTCAGCGTAGCTCGTCGGGCGGAAATCGACCTCACCCTCCAACCACCTGGAATACTCGGTGATGCTGGCTTTGTCTATTGTCTCCGCTGTCGGCTCCCACAGGACCCTAGCTGTCATGTGTCTGGTTTTCCTCTTCCCTGAGAAGCGGGCCGGCTCATTGGGGACTAAGTACTTCCTCAGGATGAACTGATATTTGAGTCTCCTATCCACCATGGAGAGACAGAGAATCTATGAAGAGGTGAGAAAACTGAGGGTCGCACAACCTGATATCGATGTTCCGCCCTTGCGTAGACGACTCGGACTAGAATTCGACATTCTCCCTAGTCATATGACGCTCAGACGCTGGCTCAAGGGCACGACCTCGCCCACGACCGCGATGAACAAATTCCGACCTCTTCCCTTCGCCCGAGCTGAGTTTCTTCATGGGTGCGTGGGTCGGTGACGGATGGGCTGATGAGAACGACGGAGGGAGGAGGTTGCGTCTGAAGGTCAGGTCGAGGTCATTCGCAGAGGAGTTCGCGCGCTGTGGCTCTGTTATTCTCGAGAAGAAGGAGCCCTATCGCGTTTGGACTACCAGAGATGAAGGGGGAGTCTGTTGCTCTACGAGTTCGTGAACCGGGAAGATTCACTCATGACCGTGGCAGCACAGTGCGCGGGCGCTTTCCTGCGAGGCATCTACACCGCGGAGGGGGGTTTCCCTCAGTCAGTGTCTCCACCGTCTGGGCCAGAAGGCTTGACGTCGGAATCCGGCCCGGTGCGGTCAAGTTGAACAGGCAGGCCGGAGCTCGCACTAACCTCGCAACGGTCGGCCACGACGAATGCCAGTTCACCATATCCCGGCTTGCCGACGTGGAGCAGTTTGCCCGTATGATTGGATTCGCCGATGAAAGAAAGCAGAGGAGGCTTGATGACGCGCTGAGCTTGATCCATCAATATGGCGCATTCCAAGCGGTAAATCACTGGATACGCGCCTACGAGAAGCAAAGACGGACCTGGGTCCGCAGAGGAGCGCTGGCTTTACCTCTTCATCGTGACGACCGTCCCGCACTGTAAGAGGTCGCCCCAGGCCTGGGCTAGCCCTCTTTCCGCTTTGTTTCCCTTCACCTGCCTCTTTCCCGCCTCTCCCCTGAGCTGCCAGAAGACCTCGCAGATTTTCATCATGCCTGCGGCCGCTATCGGGTTACCGACACCCATCAGGCCTCCAGAGGGATTGACCGGGAAGTCGCCGTTCCGCTGCGTCACTCCTTCCCTGGTGAGCCTTGGGGCCTCGCCCTTCTCGGCCAGCAGGAGACCCTCCATGTGATGGAGCTCCTTGTAGTCGAAGGGGTCGTAGACCTCGGCGAAGTCCAGTTGTCTCCGCGGCTGTTCGATTTTCGCCATCTTGTACGCCATCCTCGCGGCACTTTCCACGTACTCGGGGTAGTAGAGGTCCCTGTTCGTCCAGTACTGCGTATCGACGTTCCAACCGACCCCGTCAATCCAGACCGGCTCCTTCGTGTACTTCCTGGCCACATCCTCTGAAACAAGGATCGCCGCGGCTGCGCCATCCGATGGAGGCGATACATCGTATCGCTTCACGGGGGAGACGATCTTCTCGCTGTTCATGACGTCCTCGACGGTGATCCTTGCGGCGATCTGCGCGCAGGGATGGTCGAGCGCGTTCATCTTGTTCTTCACCGCCACGAGGGCGATGTCCTCCTCCCTGACGTTGTGGACGTGCATGTACCTCCTCATCTCTAGCGCGAAGATCCAGAGCAGGGTGACGCCCAGGGGCCTCTCCGTGGTGTGGTCGAAGATCGACCAGAACGCTGACTGGGGATGAGGATGGAGCGGGGACATCTTCTCCTCGCCCACGACGAGACAGGTATCGAAAAGGCCCGATGCGACGTGCCACCAGCCTGCTATCGGCGTGAAGACACCCGTCCCTCCCCCCACATAGACCCTGCTGTTCGACCTTCCTATCCCACCAGCGCCCTCGAAGAGGTACTCGCCCTTCATGTGGACGCCGTCAAACGCATCCGGGGCTGTGCCTACGACGACAGACTCGATGTCCTTCATGGTCATGCTGGCCGACTCCAGCGCCATCTTCGAGGCCCCGTACGAGAGCTCCCGTCCCGTCTCGAGCATCCTCCTCCTGAAGAGCGTCATGCCGGCGCCTACGACCGCGACCTTTCGCTTGATCATGGAATCATCTCGAAAGCATCGCGACGCCGCCGGTCGCCGTCGGCACGCCCCTCCAGGACTGCACCAGCGCGCGTTTGGCGCCCCTGACCTGTATGGGGCCGGCCTTCCCCTTGAGCTGAAGGTAGCACTCCATGAGCCTGTGTATCGCAGAGGCCTCCAGCAGGTTCCCGACACCCAGCGAACCCCCACTGGGGTTGAACGCGGACTCTTCGCCCGAGACAACCCGCCTCACCTGGGCCTTGCTTCTCGCAATGGAGTGCAGGTGCTGCAGGGCCTTGTACGAGTACGCGTCGTCCACCTCTATGATGTCGAACCCCTCGAGGCCTCGCCCTCCTGCACGCTTCGCTGCCTTCGAGTATGCGTCCTTCGCGTATCCTGCGAACTCGAAACCTCCTCCGTCGAACCACGGCAGCGAGGAGCTCCAGGCAACGGCATCGACATACACCGGGTCCCGCCTGTTCTTCCTGGCCCAGCGCTCCGACGCCAGCACGAGCACGACGCCTGCGTCGGCGAATGCCGCCTTGTCGCGTCTCCTGAGTGGGGACCACGCCCCGCCTGCGGACCGGAGCTGCTCCCGCGAAACGACCTCCCCATAGCTCGCCCTCGGGTTGCGCATCGCCCTCCTCTTGGAGCCCATCACGATGTCATCGATGTCATCGACGTCGTATCCCGAGCTCCTGAGAAATCCATCCATCTCGAGCGCGGCCAGCGCGTCCGAATCTGCGCCAAGCGGCCTCATCGTGGTCGGCTCCTGGGCAAGCTGCTCGACCGCCGCCTTGCTTAGGACGTCCGAGGCCTTGCTGTGGGCCTCGAGCACCGCTACCTCGGCTATGCCCGACAGGATGTGCATCATCGCGTTTCCCAGCCCGGTGAGGGTGTCGGCCGGGACGGTGCAGAGCGGCCTGCCGGCTGCTCCAATCTGGTCGGGGACCATTTCATCGGTGATGCTCCACCCCTCCCAGAAGTCTTCGGTGCAGCAGACGAAGGACCCCACATCCTTCCGAGGGTCGACTGCGGCGTCGTCGTAAGCCCGCGAGGCCGCCTCGAACATCAGTTCCCTGGTCGAAAGGTCCGATATCACCGGTCTGAACCCCTCGTAACCCGCCCCGATGATGACCACTCGCTCGGGCATTTCCTGCATGGGTCGTACGGCTCTCCGTTCAATAAGGTTTCGCGCCTTTCGATGGCTTAAAAGAAGGGACGGGCTGGCGCCGTCCCATGGCGGCTCGCCTGGCTCTCGGCTTCAACCCCGTCCTGCCGGTCAGGGACGCGGCGCGCCTCAGCCAGAAGGCGGAGCAGCTCAACTACGAATCCGTCTGGTTCCACGAAAGCCTCTTCCAGCGTGACGTTTTCTCCTACCTCTCCGCTGTGCTGCTTTCCACTTCGAGGCTGGTGGCCGGCTCAGGCGCCATGAACACGTTCACCAGGCATCCTCTCACCGCCGCGGCAAGCTTCGCCTCGCTCAGCGAGATGTCGGGTGGTAGGGTGAGGATGGGCCTCGGCCTGGGCAGCTTTCCGACCATCCCAAACATCGGCTACAAGATCCTGCCCGTGACCGAGACGAAGCCCCTGAAGAGGCTATCCGAGTATGTCGCCATCGTGAAGAGCTTCTGGGCTGGGGAGAAGCTCGACTTCCACGGCCAGTTCTTCACGGCCGAGAAACTACAGCCGGATTTCAAGGCCGGCTACCCGATTCCTCTTTACGTGGCGACCCTCTCGCCGAAGACACAGGCATACGCGGGCTCGCACGGAGACGGAGCCATCCTCTCTCCCGCGCTCGCGACCGTACAGACGACCTCGATGATGGTGAACCATGTCCGCTCCGGAGAATCATCCAGAGGCCGCAGGGTGGACAAGGCGTCGTACCTCCTGACGTCGGTGGATGAAGACGGCGAGAAAGCCAGGGACGTCGTGAGGAACTTCTACTTCTTCCTGTACCAGCTCTCGGACGTCCTGAAGCCGGAGGCACTGGAGGGCTACGGCGTGAAGCTCGAGCAGATCGACGCCTTCCGGAAAGCCTGGAGGAGCGGCTCTCCAAGTGCGCCCAGCCTCGTGCCGAAGGCCGCGATAGATGCGCTCGCTGTGGCCGGCACCCCCCAGGATGCACGCAAGAGGATAGAAGAGTACTCGAGGGCCGGTGTCGACCTGCCAATCCTGATGCCGATAGGAAACGTCGGCTATGCCATGGAATCTCTTGCGCCATAAATGGCGGCGGGTGCAGCGCCTGAACCAAAGAACAGGTGTCCCAATCCCTGACCTGTTCTTGGGGCGAATTCTCGCGACCGTGATTTTCTCGGATTGCCCTTCCCCTGCTGCTCCACGACCTGGATCACTCTTCACCATGTTCCTCGCCAGCGAGGCCCGTCTGCAGGTTCTCTCCCGGGGCTGAAATCTCCTCTTCCTCCGCCGGAGGAAGGAAAGAGTGCGCGGACTTTTGAAAAACCACTGCAATTGCGTTATCGATGGCCGTCTCCACGAAATGTTAATTATGCAATCGGAGGGTCGCGAAGCCAGTCATGCGCGGCCCTTCCGTCTCTGAGAGAGTGGGGCTGTTCTTTCGCTTCGCGAGGGTCCAGTTCCTGCCCGTGGTCTTCGCTCCCCTCCTTGTGGGGACCGCGACGGCCTGGTACGTGGCACATTCGATCAACCCTGTGCTACTCCTAGTCCTCTTTCTTGGAAGCGCGGCTCTGCTGATAGCCTCCAACTCGATCGACGACGTGTACGACTACCTGAATGGCGTGGACGCTACCTCGGAACGCATGTTCCCAAAGGAGTTTCCAGGCTGGAAACCCATCCCCCGGAGGCTGATGTCCGTCAATCAGGGCTTCGTGATATCGTTCGGCTTCTACTTCCTCAGCATAGCTGCGGGGGTCTACCTTGGGTTCGCTGTGGGGTGGCTCGCGCTCGCGATCGCGATTCCGGGTGTCTTCCTTAGCTACTTCTACGTCGCGCCTCCGCTGAAGCTGGATTACAGGGGACTCGGGCTGGGAGAGCTGGCGATCTTCTTCAGTTTCGGGCCTATCCCCGCGCTCGGCGCGTTTTACGTGCTCACAAGAAGCATCGCGCTACTGCCTGTTCTCGCTTCCATCCCATGTGGTCTGCTCACGGTGAACGTCTTGCTCACGCACGACATGATATTTTACGAGCCATACAGCGCGGCCGGCAAGAGGTCGCTCGCTGTCGTGCTGGGGAGGGTGAGAGCCGAGTGGTTGACGCTGGCGCTCGCCGTGGCAGCGTATTCGGTGGACTTTGCACTCATAGGCCTTCGGGTGCTGCCGCCTTCCTGTGTCCTTACGGTGCTGGCCCTTCCGCTGCTCCTTCGACGCGGGGTCCCAACAGGCAGGGAGCGCCCCCCACCCGAGTACGGGACGAGGACGCAGGACATGTTCCTCCACGGCGTGGCCTTCAGCATCCTTCTGACCGTAGGGCTCCTTCTCTGAGGCCTCAGCGAGTGCCGAGCGAGTCACCCGTCGCGACGGCGCTGAACCTAGCGGCGGCGTTCACCTTCGTCTTCGCTTCGATGGTTGCCCTCTTCCTGCTTCCTTCGGCCTACTTCATCGCGGCTACCTTCGGCTCCATGACCTGCATGATCGCCGCCACATGGCTTACGACCAGGTATCGTGGGCTTTTCCACCCGCGCGCCAGGACCATAGTTTTCGGGCTCGTTTCGGCGGTGGCGATCTACCTCGTCTTCTATCTGGGCAACCTCGGGATCGAGACGTTCCACCCTTTGGGCCTCAGCTCCTCGACCGAGAACTCGATCTACTCCTTGATCGCGTCGCCCTCCAATCCCCTCTATCTGCAGGTCAGCGTCCTAGCCTTCGATGCGGTGGGCTACGAGTCGTTCTTCAGGGGAGTGCTGCAGACGAGGTTCGAACCCAGGTTCGGCACGGCATCCCCATTCCTGGTCGCCCTAGTCGACGCGGCCATCCACCTCCTCACCCTTAACCCACTCTGGGTCGTGACGACCTTCATCGCAGACTCCTGCTGGGGTCTTACCTATCGGTACTCCAGAGACCTGACCTGCAACACCCTCAGCCACTTCGTCTGGGACATCGTCATATTCATCGTCTTCCCGATAAGATGAGCCAGGGATTGGAAGCCTTTATCTCGGTGACGCCGGGGTTCGGCTCGCTTCCTGTTTGAAGCTGTTCCATCCTGAGCACCGAAGGGCGCTGGAGGTCTTCTACGGACCGGAACAGACCGCATACTCGGAGGTCCTCGAACTGCTGGCCGGGAAGCTCGAGAGCATCGTCCCTATGTCCGCCCGCTTCGACTCAGAGGGTGGGGGCATCTCAGCATCACGTCGCCTGCTCTTCGGACAGGGATTGTGCAGGATGCCGTTCGCTTCGCACGGGGGGCTCTCCCTCCCGTTCGGCGTCTACTGTCTAGCGATGGAGCTCACGGGCGCAGCCGACGCGCCCACCGCTATGAGCTTGGGGATACACAATACTGTGGCCGAATGTGTCCACGCGCACGGAACCGAGTTCCAGAAGAGGGATGTCTTCGAGAAGCTCATCTCCGGCGACAGGCTCGCGTCTTTCGCCCTGACGGAGCCGTCCTCGGGTTCGGACGCGCGCTCGATGCGAACGACGGCAAAGAGAAACGGCTCGTCATATACCATATCGGGGACAAAGACCTTCATCACCAACGCCGGGGAGGCCGACGTTTACCTTGTCTTTGCGGGGTCGGAAGGTGGCCATTCGGCGTTCCTGGTCAACCGGGACGCTCCAGGCCTTTCTGTAGGCGCCGACATACCCAAACTCGGGATGAGAGGTTCGAGGACCGCCGAGGTCGTGCTCGACGGCTGCGAGGTGCCCAGGGAGAACCTCGTGGGAGAGGAGGGAAAGGCCTTCGAGTACGTCAAGGGACTGCTCAACGGGAGCAGGGTGATAATGGGGTCTATCTGCGTCGGCATAGCCCTGGCTGCCTACAGGAATGCGGTCGCTTACGCTCGCGAGCGTAGGCTCTTCGACAGGGCGCTCTCCGACATGCAGATGACCCGCGAGAAGGTCGCGAACATGCGTTCCGGCATCACGTCGTCCAGGACGATGTGTCTCTACGCGTCCCGCCTCAAAGAATCGGGGGCCGATTACGCTTCAGAGGCCGCGCAGGCGAAGGTCATCGCCACGGAGACGGCGGCGAGCATCTGCGACCAGGCCATACAGCTTTTCGGGGGTTATGGGTACACCAACAGCGACGTGCACAGGCACTGGAGAGACGCACGCCTGCTGACCATAGGCGAGGGTGCCTCGGAGGTCCTGCGTCTCCTCATCGCCAACAAGGAGCTGGGGATGGCGTCATGAAGATCGCCGTCTGCGTGAAGCACGCCATAGACGAAGGCGAGCTGAGGGCCGACTCCGCAGGCAGGCCGCAGCTTCAAGGAGCGCTCTCGAAGATGAGCACCTTCGACAGGAACGCGGTGGAGGAGGCGGTCCAGGTCAAGGAATCAAAGGGTGGTAGCGTGACGGTAGTGAGCCTGGGGGGCCAGGATTCGAAGAAGAGTATGAAGGAGGCCTTGGCTATGGGCTGCGACAGGGCGGTAGCGATATCCTCCGCGGGCGAGCTCGATACCCTGTCGACCTCCTACTACCTGTCGAGGGCGCTGCAGAAGACAGGTCCCTACGACATCGTCTTCTTAGCCGAGGGCGCGTCCGATACGTATGATGGGCTCGTCGGCCCGATGCTGGCGGAGTGGCTCGGGGTCCCGTTCGTAGGTTACGCCAAGAAGGTGGAAGCGGGAGACACGACGATGAGGGCAGAAGTTTCGCTCGATGACAGGGCGGAGACAGACGAGACGACGCTCCCCGCAGTCGTCTCCGTCGTGAGCGAGGTGAACACCCCCCGGTATCCGACGCTTCTGCAGATCATGCAGGCCTCGAAGAAGCCGATGGAAGATGTGACGCTTGACTCGCTCAGGGACGAACGCCTGCCGCAGACTGCCGTGACCGTAACCGGCCTAGTCGTCCAGTCGGTCACCCGAAAGAAAGTCATCTTCGAAGGTCCTGCGGCAGAGACGTCGCAGAAACTGCTCGACGCCCTGAGGAAGGAGGGGCTCATATGACAGACGTCCTTACCTTTTCGGACAATCCGGAGCTAGCGTCCGAGCTGGCTGGGGCCGCCCTCTCCCTCGCGCCCGCAGCCGGAGGCCGCCCCCTGTCGGTCAAAGTCATCGGCCACGCCTCGGGTGACCCTCAGCTCACGGCGGTGTCGATCGCGGACGCCGTCAGGAGGACGGGCGCCTCTGTCGTCCTAGTCGGCGCGACCAAGTTCGGGCGTATGGTCGCGGGTAGCCTCGCTGTCCAGCTTCGGATAGGAGTTCTGAGTGACGTGAGGTCGCTGAAGGTGGACGGGCAGCGGCTGATCGGCACGAGAGCCGCCTACGCAGGCAAGTTCAACGCGACCGTGGAATCGCCGGTTCCGTGCATCGCCCTCGTACCTCCTGGCGCTTACGAGACGCTGTCGGGGAGATCCGTGCCCGAGGAGACCGCCACGACCGAGGCCCAGCCCAAGGTTCGTCGCGCTGGAGCCGAGGTGCACACGCCATCCCTGGACCTCAGGAGCGCCAGGGTGATAGTCTCCGCCGGCAGGGGCTTCAGGAAGAAGGAGGACCTCGAACTCGCCGACAAGCTCGCGCACGCCCTCGGTGGTACCATGGGCGCGTCTCGTCCCCTGTCGTCCGACCTCGGATGGCTTGGTGAGGAGCACCACATCGGCCTGACAGGCGTCTACGTCCATCCTGACCTCTACCTCGCCGTAGGGATTTCAGGACAGCTCCAGCACGTCGCCGGTATCAGGGACTCGAAGGTGATAGCGGCGATAAACAGGGACAGGCAGGCGCCGATCTTTCAGGTCGTCGACTACGGGGTGGTCGGCGACCTCTACGAGGTGATCCCGGCTCTGCTCAGGCTACTGGGGACGGCTTAGGAGCCCGTCCGCCACTATCTCGCTCACATCGCGCACGTCCATCTTCGAGCCGGAGACCTTCGTGGAGTCCTCGAACATCGAGAGGCAGAAGGGACACTCGGTGGCCAGCGTAGCGGCGCCCGTCTCCGCCGCCTCCTCTGTCCTGATGCCGGCTATGGTCCTCTGTTGCGGGACCTTGTACCAGTAGTTCGACCCTCCGGCGCCGCAGCAAAACGTCTTCTCTCCCTTCCTTCTCATCTCGTGCATCTTGACCCCCGCCGCGCCAAGCATCTGCCTCGGTTCGTCGAAGATGTTGTTGTACCTCGCCGCGTAGCACGCGTCATGGAGCGTCGCCGAGACCCTGCCCACCGTGTCGGGAGAGACCTTCACCCGCCCCTCGCGGATGAGGTCTGAGATGAGCTGCGTGTGGTGGACGACCTCGTAGCTCCCCCCGAACTGCGGGTACTCGTTTTTGATCGAATTGAAGCAGTGCGGACAGGCGGTGATCACCTTCTTGACCCCGTAACCGTTCATCTTCTCTATGTTCCGATAGGCGAGCTCCTGGTACCTCCCCTCCTCGCCCAGCCTGCGCGCGGGGTCGCCGGTGCACGCCTCCTCCGGCCCCAGTATTGCAAACGACACGCCTGCGCTCTTGAGGATGGTCGCGACCGCCCTGGCGACCCTCTGTGCACGCTGGTCGAACGATGAGACGCACCCAACCCAGTACAGGTACTCAGCCTTCGGGTTGGTGGCCAACGTCTCGATCCCGTTCTCCTTGGCCCAGTCGCCCCTGGTCACGGGGTCGAACCCGTAGGGGTTCCGCGACTGGCCCAGATTCTGGAGCAGCGCTGACTTCTCCTTGTCGACCTTCCCGGCGCCCACCAGACTGCGCCTGAGGTCGTACACGAGGTCGACGTGCTTCACAGCGACGGGACACGCCTGCACACACGCGCCACAGGTCGTGCACGACCAGAGCTCGTCCTCGCCGACGGCGGTCATCGGGTCTGCAGAGGCGCCCTTCTCCCTGTCCAGCAGCTCAAGCTTCCTTACGAGAACCCTCGGCGAGAGTGGTCTTCCGGCGGCGGTCGCCGGACAGGACGACTCGCACGCTCCTATTTCCACGCATGAGTTGTAGGACATCCTCTCGAACCCCGCGAACTCGGACAGTGCTCCTGCGCCCACCTTGATCTCGGCAGCGTCAACCTTACCCGAGATCACGTCGCCGAGCTTGAACGGAGTCTGCATCGACGACAAGGGCCGGTCGAAGCCAGCGA
>JASHPA010000173.1 GCA_030038365.1 Nitrososphaerales archaeon | reverse complement strand
TCGGTAGTGAAGGACGAAGCGCTCTCAAAGGCCAAACGCATGCAGCAGAAGCTCGAACCGCCGCCCGAGATGATCCACCCGAAGAACCTCCTGGGGACAGACGAAGGGTTCGTCGTGTCCAAGGCGAACGACCTGGTCCAGAGGCTGGCTGAGCAGAGTGGGTACGAGAAGTATGGTCATCAGATAAAGAACCTGGGAGAGGTCTACTCCACGGCGAAGGTCGTCACAATAACTGGGAGCGGCAGTGTCCACTACGTCTTCAAGTACTTCGCCGACATCCGCTCGCTCAAGTGGGCATTCCTCAACATCTGGGCGCCGCGTATGAGGTTCAGCATGTCCCCGCAGGCCAGGATGCACAGGGAGTTCTATGCCGGAATCAAGCTGAGGGAGGCGGGCGCGATGACACCCCGCGTCCTCGGCGTCGCGATAGACGACAAGGTGCTCGCGAAGGAGTATGTCGAGGGGCCGCGGCTGTCGGTCTTGGTGGAGAAGCTTCTGAAGGACGGCAGGTCCGGCTCAGAGCAGGTACGCAGTTTCGGGGAGGGGCTCGGGATTATCCACCGGGCGGGCTTCGCGCTGGGCGACGCCAAAGCCGAGAACATCATCGCCACGGAGAACGGCCCCTACTTCACTGACCTCGAGCAGGCTGTCGAGAACGGAGACCAGCCCTGGGACATCGCCGAGTTCCTCTACTTCGCCGCGAAGCTCTCGCTGAAGGTGGACGGGATGAAGGCGGTCGCCGGCGCCTTCCTCCAGGGGTACAGGGAGAAGAACGAGGGACAGAACCTCGCCAAGGCAAAGTCGTCGAAGTACCTCGCCCCCTTCGCCCCCTTTGTGACCCTCCAGAACCAGAAGGCGATAAAGGACTCTCTCGAGCAGTACGCCGGTTGAGGGCGCGCTCTCACTTATTCTTGAAGTTCGTGAAGCCGCAGTGCCCGCAGCTCAGCCTGTCCTTGTGCTCGGCCATGAAATACCCCTTCCCGCACCTGGGGCACTCCTTGCGCAGACGCGCGAGCGTCT
This sequence comes from Nitrososphaerales archaeon, assembly GCA_030038365.1. GTDB lineage: Archaea > Thermoproteota > Nitrososphaeria > Nitrososphaerales > Gagatemarchaeaceae > Gagatemarchaeum. The sequence goes on along the minus strand of JASHPA010000173.1, from coordinate 2,623 downwards.
CGCCATCCGCCTTGTAGAGCTTCCATACCTGCACGTTAGCCTTCGGCTTCTTCTCCTTGCGCTCTTTCTTGACCTTCGGCGCAGCGGCTTCGCCTTCGGCGGGGGCTCCCGCGGGAGCTGCCGCTGGCGGGGCGGCCGGAGCGGGAGCGTTCTTGGGATTACTCGACAATCTTCATCACTTGGCAGCCGCCGGCGCGGCAGTCTCTGCCTTCTTCTTAGCCGCCTTCAGGGCTTCCTTCTCTTCCTTGGTCAGGAGCCTGACGGAGAGATAGTTGTGGCTTATCTTCTTCTTGTCGTCCTCCGAATCGTACACGTAGAACCGGCCGACCAGGGCCCTCGTGCCGGCTTCCGGGGACAGGCGGACGAGCGTCACCTTGCCCTCGCTCGTGTTCATAGCCTGGGCTACCTCCTTGATCGCGTCCTTCCGGTTGAGGGCGCCAGCCCTGTCCGGGAACAGGACATCCAACTCGCTCCTCCCAAGGAGCTTGGAGTCCTTCCTCGTGACTATCTGCATGACTTCCGACGCTGCTTTTCGAGGGGGTAAATAAAGTAGACCTGACCATTATGCCGTTAAGTCCTTTGACCCGTAGCTAGGGTTGACAGACTGGGCATAAACGTCATTCTCTGTAGCCCCTCATGGAATGTAATGTCGAATTTCTTGAAAAGATAATCTCTACCCAGAACTGCACAAGGAATGGCTTCCTTGTCCATCGGCACGCGTATTCTCACATTCTCAAAAATGCAGAACGGTTCGTCGTTTTTCATGATTGAGATTTTGTCTACTGTAGCGAAATTACAGTCAAACTTGGCTCCAGCTCCGTGAGCCTTGACCTTCCCATCACTCACACCATCCTTGTCTTTCTCAAATTGCAAGCCAAGAATTTCTGCATCGCCTTTCATTAGGTAGGTCTTCTCAGACCCAGAGTCAACTAGCATGATTGTATCGTATTCTGCGGTAGATGAGGTAAGCCTCACGCTCACGGCAGGATATATCGACGTTGTTGCTCCTTCTCGGTATATGATTGGAAGATACGGACAGCTAATTCCCTTTGCTTGCTCTCCCAAGGGAATTGGACACTAAATTACGACGGCATTTTCCAGTGGAACCTTCATTATGAAAGGTATCCTAGTCGGAAACTCCTTCTTGGCTTTATCATACACTTCCTTTGCACTGTTGCCACTTGCTCTGATTTTTCCGTCCACTATGGCAATCCATTCGCCCGCGTGCTCACCCAGTTTGTCTCCCATTGACAGCACTTGCTCAAACTCGCCGCTCATGTCCGCCCGGTGAATCTTTTCAGATTTCGACTTATATGGCTATCTGGGAAATCATGCGTCGTTGTTAGGTCGAAGGACTCAGGAGAATTCTTGAGCGTCGCGCAGTTTCTTAAGTAGCAGATGGCCACGAGGCGACCGGACTTGGTAAGCGATACCACCCTCATCGTAGTCGCAACGGTCGCCCAGACCGTTGTCATCACCCTGACACTCCTCGTCTTCATCTTCCAGTTCCGGAGCCAGGAGAAGGCAATCAAGGATGCTGCCTACCAGAATGTCATGAGCCACTACACCGACTACATCAGGATGCTCGTGGAGGACCCGAAGTTGACGAGGCTGATGCTACAGGTGGACAGCCCCGAGACGGCCGGTTTCCAGAGCCTTTCGCCCGACGACCAGACGCTGGCCGCGTACATGCTCATGGGCTACGGCATCTTTGAGGAGCTGTTCACCCTCCACAAGAAGAAGTGGATCGACGACGCTTCCTGGGCGCAGTGGTGCGCGTTCCTGGACCGCTATTCCAGCCATCCGCTCTTCCCCCGCGTCCACGAACTGTCAAGAGGCACCTTCGACCCCGAGTTCGAGAAGGTAGTGAGCGACATGCTTGCCAAGCATGCGGATGCTGCGTCGGCGAAAAGACCGGGCTAATCGTCTCAGCGGTTTATCTCGACGAGCAGGACCCAGGCATCCAGGATCGCGTCCGTGAACGAGACCAGCATCGCCGGGACCACGAGATACAGCCCGTCGGACGACAGGACGATTATGGTCAACCCACCGACGATGTATGGAATCACCGCGATTTGACCGACAATCATGTTGTTGACATAGAGCCTGTGGTACTGCTTGTCGGCTGCTCGCAAACTCCGGAGCTCCAGTCGGGTGACCACCGCCCAGGCCACCACCCCCACGAGCAGCGTCTCCGAACCGAGAGCTAGCTGCGGCTGTCCAGGCACCAGTTGCAGGGAAGCGATCAATAGTATGACCACCAGTAAAACCAGCGCCTCGAGCGCTCTGTCCGCGAGGCCTTTCAGCGCGAGGATCCTCGACATGTTCAGCGATACGCCGACGAAGAGCAGACCTGCGAGAGCCGCCGAGGCGCCGACCTCGGCCTCGAAAAAGCCGCTCCAGTCTAGCATTTTTCTCGCCCCATCGCAGACATCCTGCGCTCGACCGAGGCTTTGGCCCTGACGTCCACCTCGACCAGCACCACGCCGACCCCAGGTTGACCATAGTAGAGGGAGGAGCCGAGCGGCGCCGAGTCGACCGCGGGCAGTGCGAGCAGGTCCTCTTCCCCGTCTATCAGGACGCGCGATGGCTTCTCGCTGGCGAACGCCAGCTCAATGGCGCG
>JASHPA010000172.1 GCA_030038365.1 Nitrososphaerales archaeon | reverse complement strand
AATTACGCTATAAGCGTTCTACGGCCGGGACTCACCTGGCGTGGTAACAGCGCGGCGGCCATGCAGCTAGGCGTGGCTGTGCGCTGGGAAAGAACAGCGGACAGGTTACCTTCTGCGCATAACCAAGGTAAACTTCCCATGTTCCCTTCGCTATGAGGAGAGTCAAGAGAAGAAGGTCGCAGAATACAAATTACGGGTCGATCACTCCTCAAAATCTATACTCGTGTGTCGCAGTCGCGGAGACGTGCCGCCGTCTCGAGTGACGAGAGAAGAACGGCTGTGAAAAGCGATTTCCGCAGGGAAGCGTTCGTTCATCTTTAAATCAAGAGCGACACGCCCCGATGAGCCACGCGAGCTCAGTTCTTGAATGAAGAACTCGACAGACGCTCTGGTTGACCGACTTGAGCGCGGCTCTATTTCGCGTTCTACCATCAAAGTTCTCGCGCTGTCTGGTGCAGGGGTGTTCATGGACGGGTATGACCTCTTCATCATCAGCGTCGCCCTCCTCCAGATAAATCCGTATTTTCACACCACGCAGCTCGAGTCCTCTGCGGTTGCATCGAGCGCCATCCTAGGCGCAGTCTTCGGTGCGGTGTTCTTTGGCAACCTTGCTGACAGGCTGGGACGAAAGACGCTGTATGTAGTGGACCTCTTGTTTTTCGTTATCTTCGGCGCGGCTTCTGCGTTCTCGCAGAGCGTCTGGGAGCTGGTCTTGTTCAGGTTCCTCTTGGGGATCGGGATTGGGGCAGATTATCCGATAAGCGCTTCCTACATCGCAGAGTTCGTCAGCAGCAAGAACAGAGGCAAGCTCATCGCTTCCGTCTTCGCGTTCCAAGGCCTGGGAATTCTATCGGCGGTCGTGGTCAGCGTGATCCTCATACCCACAGGACCGACAGCATGGCAATGGATGCTCCTCTCAGGAGTGTTTCCTGCGCTGATTGCTCTCACTCTGAGAACAAGACTGCCGGAGACTCCTCGATGGTATATCTCACATGGTCAGCCCGAAAAAGCCCGGGTCGTGATAGCTAGTCTGACCGGCCAAGAAGTTCCGGAGCAACAGATCGAAGCTGTCACGGAAAAAGTCTCGGTCAGGGAGCTGCTTCTCTCCCCTTACTCCCGGAGGGTGATATTCACATCCCTGAGCTGGTTCCTCGTGGATGTAGGAGTGTACGGGATTGGTATACTCACGCCCACGTTTCTCCTGACCCTCTACGGACCATCCAGGCCAGTCCTCGCGTCAGCAATGGCCACAGGGATACTGTATGTCTTTGCCGGATTCGGATATCTCTCCTCTATATTCCTCATAGACAAGGTGGGTCGAAAGAAACTGCAGACGCTGGGTTTCTTCGGGATGGCGGTTCCCCTTCTCGTCGCCGCGCTGGTCATAACGCGGCTAAGCTTTGTCTCGATCCTGTCGCTCCTTGCGGTCTTCTATATTCTCGAGAACATGGGACCGAATACCACTACCTGGATCTATCCTGTAGAGCTGTTTCCGACCAGGCTTCGTGGAACCGGGCACGGGATAGCGGCTACTGTGGGGAAGATAGGCGCGTTGGTCGCAACCTTCTTTCTACCCTTTGTGCTGTTCGACATAGGCGAGTCGGCTATGCTCACTTTGGTCGGCCTCGCGTGTGTCTCGGGAGGAGTCTTGACCATGGCCTTGGGCACGGAGACCAAGTTATTGTCCCTGGACGACGTCTCTGAGATTTTCAAGTCCTTCTACGATACCTTCGATCAAATCTCGGCGAACCTGCGCTCCGCCGCCCTGCTGTTTCGTGATAGAATAACAGAGGGAGCCTCATCGAGCGAAAGGCCGAATACCGGGAAGTTTGCCGAAGAGATGAAGATGATGGAACACAACGGCGACGAGCTTGTGCACTTGGCATTCACGAAGCTGAACAAGAAGTTCCTGGCTCCAATTGACAGGCAAGACATCTCGTCGCTGCTCAAAACGCTCGACGATACCCTGGACTACATAGATGCCTGCGTATCGAGCCTCGACACGTATCACATAGACCACTTCACGCCGGAGATGGTCACGTTCTCCGACATCATCCTGCAGCAGACAGACGCCATAAGAAAGGCAATTCTCGCACTCAAGGGGAACAAGGCCTCCACTGTGATAAGCGACGCCACGGTCAAAATCCATGAACTCGAGAATCAGGCCGACGACCTTCGAAGGAGGGTGGTCGGAGAGCTGTTCGGAACGTCGGACGAAAGCATACCGGCGCTGCAAGTCGTCAAGATGAAGGAAATCTACGAACTCTTGGAGTCAACCACCGACAGGGCTGAAGACGTGGCCGATGTTCTTAGGGACCTACTGATCAAGTACTCACTGTAGGACCGTCCAGACACGATGTCTGCGCTGGTGTCTTTCGACCGTTCGAGTTCACTCTATGACCTGTCTACGTGCTCGACATTCTCGCTCAGATGCGCGATCGTCACCGCCCGTTTCTAGAAGGGTTTGCCCTGGAGGGTTATCGTTCCTATCTCAGTGTACTGGCAGCCCTGGACCGAATTGTACGCGCCGGCACAGCTGGAACCGCCGCTAGTCGTGGTATAGGCTATCCAGAGCGACCCGTTGTACACCATGCCTGCCACGGCAGGACCGGTCGCGTTGAGGTCGTGGATGGTCACATGCTGACCCGAGTTGAGCGTGTTCCCGGGAAAGTCGGCAGAGTCTTGCGTGAAGTAAGCCGCGGTGGGCTCGACGGGATTCCCAGATGCGTATGCGACCGCGACGTTGTACCACGTCTCGCCGAAGCTCTGGCCGACGGAACCGACCGTGATGTCTCCGGTCGCCTTGTCGTAGCTGATGACGTTGTGGTCGCCTCCGCAGTCCGTCCGGAGGTAGGACACGCACGAGTTGCCGCCGTTGTTGAACAGGACGATGGAGTAGTATGCGTAACCGCCGTACGCCGCGCCCGCTACGATGATAACGAGGACCACAACTAGAGCGATCTTGCGACCTCTTTTCATGGAATAACCCTTCGGGAACGGGGTTCCTGTGACGTAACGAGCGCGAACTTCCGCGTTGTGCGCGACAAAGCTTGCTGCTCGTGCTACACTACTGCGGGTAATAAAGTATGCCGAAGTGCGACTCTCCCGCATGCTCGGTGGTCTGGCCAGAGGTCATGCAGGGCAGGAGTTGAAGAAACTGTGAAGCTGCCGGTAACCGCTAGGTGAGAACTTCGATCAGAATCCTAGGAGCGCATACATTATTGGGCGCCTCTGCGGGTCTTAGGCCGGCTGACCGATGTCCACGCTGATCCTGCGCGGAAGGGCCTTCGACGGAAAGAGCCAGCATCCCGACGCTGTCGTCAAGATCGACACCATCAACGGTATCATACTCGACTTCGGCGAGAGAGGCTCCGTGGAGGTGCCCCGGGACGCCAAGAAGCTCAGGCTCGACCGCGACGCGACCATCCTCCCCGGCCTGGTCGATGCGCACGTCCACTTCATGTCTTCCACGGGTCACGGGCCGAACGACTGGGCCGCGGTTCCCGATACTCTGGCCGTGCTTCGTGGGGCCGGGGAGCTAAGGAAGCTGCTCCAAGCCGGGTTTACCTCGGTTCGGGAACTCGGGTCCAAGGGCGGTCCTCATCTGGCCCAGGCTGTCTCTGAGGGTTCCATCGAGGGCCCCGACGTCGTTTCCTGCGGGAGAGCACTGGCACAGACCGGGGGAGATGACGACCCTCCGGGGTTCCCGCTGAGGCTGGCCCAGGAGCTCGCATCCTATAGCTACTTCTGCGACGGCCCCTGGGAGTGCCGCAGGGCGGTGCGCATGGTCGACAGAGATGGCGCCAGGGTCGTGAAGTTCTACGCATCGGGTGCGTTTTCGCGGGGAGCGAAGGTCAGGTCCAACTTCACCGACGAGGAGACCAAAGCTATAGTGGACGAATCGAGGCGCCTCGGGCTCAAGGTGGCAGCCCACGCCTACGGAGAGGAGGCAATGGAAAGGGCGGTCCGCTGCGGCGTCGACTCCATCGAGCACGGGCTAGGTTTGACATCCAGCCTCGCCTCTGAGATGGGAAAGAGAGGGACCTATTACGTCCCCACGCTCCATATCTACAGAAACCCGGTGTACAAGAACAGGGACAACGAGCTGGTAAAGAAGCACCTCTCGGAGGACATGCAGATCGCCAGGGAGAAGGGGGTGAAGGTCGTGATGGGTTCTGACACTATCGGCGACCGGACGATACCGCACGGGCGCAACTACGAGGAGATCGTCGAGGAGGCGAGGTTCCTCGGAAACAGGGAGGCTCTTATCGCCGCCACCTCAAGGGCAGCCGAGTGCCTGGGTCTGGAGAACGCAGGGATGCTGGCGAGCGGGTTCAGGGCTGACCTGGTGGTGGTCAGGGGAGACCCGTCGAAGAACACCCGCGCTCTTGCGCCCGAGAACATTGTCCACGTGATAAAGCGGGGCAGGTTGCTCTAGGCAGGCGACACGCTCTCGCACGCCTTTTTCCTCTCGAACTTGTTCTCATAGTGTTTATCCAGTGCGCGATCCTATCCGGTCCGGCTTGAGAAGTAGAAGGTCGCGACGACCGGAGGTCGGGCTCGACATAGGCGAGAACCACAATGACCCTGCGGATTTCAGGGACGCAGTCGTCCTCGCCGGGCGGCTGGGCTTCGACGTCGCCTGGCTGGGCGACCATTTCATGCCGTGGACCCACAGCGGAGACCGGTCTGCTTTCGTGTGGTCGCTGCTCGGCTCCTCCCTGGAGGCGTCCAAGAAGGTCAGGGTCGGGCCGTACGTGACGACCCCCATCGGCGGTCGCTATCATCCTGCGGTCGTGGCGCAGGCGGCGGCCACTCTGGACAGCATGTATCCGGGAAGGTTCGTCCTCGGGGTAGGCACGGGAGAAGCGATGAATGAAGCCCCCTTCCTGCCGGCCTGGCCGGGGTGGAAGGAACGGATGGACAGGCTCGTCGAGGGGGTCCAGTTCATGCGGAAGCTCTGGACGAGCGACTCGTACTTCGATTTCGATGGGAAGTACTTCAAATCGAAGCAGGTCTTCCTTTACACCAAGCCCCGTACACACATCAGGGTGCTCTTCTCGTCCGTGGGCGAAAAGTCCGCGACCATCGCAGGCAGGTATGGGGATGGCATAATCACCGTCAGCATGCGGAACTCTCTCGACAGGATTCGCCAGACCATATTCGGGAACTTTGACGCGGGAGCGAGGGCTGCCGGGAAGGACCCCTCGACGCTTGAGAAGGTGGTCACGGTCAGCTTCACGTTCGAGAGCGAGCGGGAGTTCCTAAAGAGGGCCAGGGGCGGTTCCGGACCGCTGGCCAAGGGTTCCTACGACGAACCCGACCCGAGGCGGATAGAGCGCATGGGCTCGACGATCTCCGACGATGAACTTCTCAAGACGACTGCGTTCTGCTCGTCATGGCCGGAGGTTGCGGACCTGATCTGGAAGTTCAAGGATGTGGGCGCGACCCAGGTAGTGCTTCCCGCAGGGGCGGACACGAAGCTGATCCGTACTTATGCCCGGAGGCTCCTGCCGCTGCTGGCGACCTGAGTCGGGTACGAGCCGGTCTCACGGTATGGTGGTTGCCGTCGTCCTGTGGGCCCCCCTTCTAGATAGGCTCGGGAGTAAGCGTGCTTTCCATAGCTTTTTGGACGAGCCCCAAAACCTTTGACTCTGTAGCCGGCCTCGCCGCGAACGTCAATTCCGCGATAAGCTTGATTTCGGCCTGTTTTCACTTTGTTAGACGCTTAAGCGCTAGTCATCTCTTAATTCTCCTTCTATCCGTTTATGTCTTTCCAACAACTTATCCTGTTGACTCCATTGCACATTCGAGAGCTGACTCCTGACCTTCCGTCTCCGGCCAGGTGCGTCTTTTCCGCAAAAGCCTAGTCTGCCATTATGTCTATTAGGATATGCATGGGGATTAATGATGATGGCCGCGGTCGGACTTGACGTAAGCCTCAGAAGGGCGTAATCAAGCAAGAGGAACGGGAGCAGGAAATCAAGAATAGGTTGAGGACGTAGATGAAACGTCAGACGCTCACTATCGGACTGATTCTTTTTGGATTTGGAATTGCTCTGTTCTCTGCTGGAATATCCTATTACCTCTATGTTCAATCCTTGCTTTCGAATCTCAGGCTCTCCCAATCATATCCGACAGCATATCTGGCCCTTTTGACAATCGGATTCATACTGTTGGTTCTCGGGGCGTCCCTGATTTCGGATGGATTTGGAGGAGATCCAAGTGTGCAACGAAGCTAACAGAATTTCCGTGTTCTTTACCGCCGTTCCAGTCTGCTGACTCTTCGCGGCCCCTCGAGTACTTCGCCGAACCTGCCCTCCACTAACGTTACGAGTCTTCACAGTATGACACCAGGTCGTTTCTTTCTCCTCCGACCTGTGCACCATTCGTAGAGTTCCCAATCACTAACTACGTGGCCGTCGTGTTGGTTATCAGGTAACCGCAATTGCCAGCACCCAGGTTGACCGCTTCATCCACCGTAACGTTCTGCCCGCTCACAAGTACACTTCCGGTATTGGGAGTCAGCCCTCCGGCTTCTCCTATGGGGATGGGAAACACCGAATAGGTGTAGTTCCCGTCAGGGACCAGGAAGACGATTGTGGAATAGGTGCTGCTTGGTCCACCATACTGTATGGTGGGATTCTCCGCCGCGCTTATCTGATTCGGAGGCTGGCTCGCGTTCATACCGTTCGATAGCAAGACTGCCCAGGGAGTCAGGTAATCATTTGCCCCGGAGGTGTCAGCTGGACAATTCCTGACCTGCTGGAAGATGATTTCGTACATGCCTTGATTCGTGCTTCTGATGAGACTTGTCGCGCTAGATGGAGACACGGAGGCTGCGGAACTGGTGGGCAGGGAGGTCGAGCTGGCGAAGGAGTTAGACATGTAGAAGCTCAGCGAGGTAACGCCCGCGACCACCGCGACTGCTACTACTGCGATTGTTGCAGCCGCGGCGATCGACACAGATGCTACGCGAACCCGCTTCTTCACGAGGCCGTTTTCTGGACTCTCGATAAAGTAGTTTTGCTAGAATGTTCGGGAGTGGCAGGGCGAGCTGGTCCCCATCCTTTCGAGCTCCGGATCACTCATTCCTTCTCCTCCTTATTGTCGGAATCCCGCTTCTAGGTCCTCTTCATCGTGACATCCTCTCCCAGTTCCTCTATGAACTCCTTGGGCATCGTCGCCCCTGCGCTTTTCATCCAGGCTCGTCGTACGCTCCTTCCCAGTTCGTCCCGTCAGTATTCGGTGGGAATATCTAAGCGTCCCGGACCCACGAAGAGGTGTTGTCGCTCAGCTTCGTGGCGATGATGAATGCACGTTAAGCTCTTGGAAATGGAGAGAAAACGTTGAGGACTGAGCCGCGAACTTCGCGCTGTGGATTAAAGACCGTCCGGGTCTCCCTCCTTGCTCGTGTGGAAACTTATCGTCAGCCTTCCGAGCCCATCGATTTCCCTGCTCAAGTCTGCCTTCATCCTCGCCCTGACCTCGACTATCTCATCCAGGGTGGTCTTGCCATCGGCCACCACGCGGATGACCCCTTCGGTTAGGGGTCCGACCCTTCTCAGCCTGACGCTGTCCACCTTGGCCCGATATCCCCCTTCGATTATCCGCTTGACCTCCTCGACGACCTCGGGACTATTGAACGCGTCTAGCAGGACATAGGACGACTCGCGTATCGAGACGTATGCCACTGTGTAGATGTAGACTGACATGATTATGCTCCCGATCGCGTCCAGCACCGGGAAGTTCACGGCCACGAGGACGAGGACTACGCTGAAGCCGACGAAGGACGCCGTCGCATCCTTGACTGAGTTGTAGGCGTCGGTCTTCAGCGAGAGGAGGTTGCTGTTCTTCGCCAGCCGCCTCATCTGCAACGCCCTGTAGAGCGAGATAGCGCCTGCCACAAGGAAGACCGTCAGGACGAGCGACGGGTACGATATCTCCCGCGGGTTCAGGAGGCGCAGATAGGCGAGGTAGATGAAGACCGTGGCGACGATGACCATGCCCACGGACGCCATCAGCGCGGCGAGGCTCTCCACCCTGAGGTAGCCAAAGTGGAACCTGTCGTCCGGAGCTTTCTTGGCGACCCTCAGTCCTGCCCATACTATGAGGGAGATGAGCGCATCAGAAAGCGAGTCGGCACCGTCCGTCGTGAGCGTGAGGCTGTGGCTGAAGAACCCGGTGAGCAGCTCCGCGATGCCAATCGCAAGCAGCGTGACAAACGATGCCTTTGCGACCCTCTCCCCGTCCCGGAGAATCTTTAGACTCTGGCTCAACCGAAGTATTCTGCCGACCGCTGTTCGCCGAGCTAATGAGCATTCTTTGGCGCACCGCCTTCCAGCAGGACCGAAGAGGGAGGAAGCGCACAAGTCTCAGGATGGTCTCCGCTGCAGAACCGGTTTCGCGCCCGGCCGGAGGCCGAAAGGACACCGAAGGACTGTCTCTGCAGCGGAAATTCCAAGTTTAACTATCACGTGCATGCGCTGATGCCGTTGAGCTCCAAATCAAGAAGAGCGGGCAAATCGTCGGTCGCCGACCTCCACGAAAAGGTCGCGAGGAAGGTGGTTTCCGAGACCCTTCACCTGAAGAAGGGAGAGTCCGTGACGGTCGAGACCTGGAACAACGGGCTGCCGATAGCACTGAGGTTTGTGGGCGAGGCAAGAATGGCCGGAGCCATCCCGCTCACGCTCTTCGAGGACGAAGACGCCTATGTCTTCGGCGTGAAGAACGCCCCTGCGGACATTCGTGGGAAGATGGGAAAGCACGAGCACGGACTCCTAGCGGCGTCGGACGCGTACATCTTCATACCCAACGAGCTGCTCGAAGGCTACGCGAGGAGACTCACTCCTGAGGAGGTCGAGGCGGCTACCGGCTATGGTGACTCGTGGTACGATGAGGCGGAGAAGGCCGGGCTGAGAGGGGCCCGGATGAGCTTCGGTTTCGCAGGAAGGGAGCTCGCGAAGCAGCTGGGCAAGTCCCTCGAGCAGATAGAGCTGCATCAGCTTGAGGCTACGCTGGCGGACTTTGGTTCGATAAGGAAGGCGGGAAAGGAACTCGCGTCGCGCCTGCGGGACAATGGTTCCGGTTCGCTCACGTCACCTGGTGGCTCGCACCTGAAGTTCGAGTATGAGCGCGGCGAGCACATCGAGGATGGCGTCGTCGACGCGAAGGACGTGGCGGCAGGACACAACATGACCTATCTGCCGCCCGGGTTTCTCAGGAAAGGGGTCAAGCCGGGGTCGGTGAGCGGGAGAGTGAAGCTTTCGCCCTCGATAGGCTTGACAGGGATCATCGGCGACGCGACTCTGGATTTCGAGAAAGGGCGGCTCGTGAAGTGGAGCAGCAAATCATCCAGGCGCATACTGGACGAGACTATCGAAGACCAGCCGCAGGACGAGCGGGTGATGAACGCATTGACCGTCGGTCTCAACCCCCTGATGCGCTACGGGTATGGTCAGGACAGATTCGTAGCCGGTTCCATAGGGGTCGCCGGGTTGTCCTTCACGGGCATCGTGAGGAGTGGCACGCTGCGGGCTGGCCACTCCGTCGCCGTCAATCGGGGCAGACTGGCCACTCCCGGGTAGGCGAGAACGGCGAAGAAATCCGCATCCAAAGTATCGTATGTAATTTGAAACTCTTCCGTGCAGCTTATAGGTGATGCGCCGCTCTTCTCCCGAAGGAAGACCAGCACTGACAGTATACTATACATCTAATGAGATGAGGAGCCGCATCCCCGACCTCCTCGAGTCGAACGACGGCGTCGTCCAGCGCAGGGAACTGAAGGTCGGCGACTATTTTTGTGGGACGATAACCGCCGATGGGACGTACATCGGGGTGCCCGTGGAGCGAAAGGAGATTGGTGACTACCTCAGGTCGCTGAACGATGGGAGGCGGGATGAACAGCTCTACAACATGTCTTACGGTTTTCCTCTGTCGTACATAGTGACCATCGGCAGCGCGGCCAGGGCAATCAGGGGCACGAAGATGAACCTCGGCGCGTACGTCTCCTCGCTGGTCGGCTCGTCCCTGAAGAGGGCTCCGGACGGCGCGTGCGGTCAGGTCGTGACCGTCAACCTTGAAAGCGAGAGGGAGTTTGTCCTGTTCCTGAAGTATCTCGACGAGAAGGTCAAGGAAGGCGACTTCACCAGGGTACCCATCATGCAGAAGAGGGCCTGGAAACCTGAGGAGCTGCTCGTCTACGTGGTCTCCAGCCTGCCCGGGATCGGCATCAAGACGGCCGCGAACCTTCTCGCATACTTCGGTTCCGTCCGGGGCGTGATGAACGCTACGAAGGAGGAGCTCATGGAGGTCGACGGGGTCGGCCCTAAGAGGGCGGAGGAAATCCACGGGGTCCTGACGACCGCCTACACATTGAAGGCCCTCGAAGCTAAGACCGTCTGAGCCTGTAACCGCTCCCTCAGGGAGCCCGAGCTTGGTCGGCGATAATGAGTTAACAGTGAGAATTGCCGGCCCTAAGCCATCAGAACCTCCTGCAGGCCGAGCATCGTGCTAAAGTTTAGTGGCGGCGTACGTGTTCCGGTGAATCATGGTCGTGGGAGAGACGAGAGTTACGGTGCGGGTATGCGGGCCAAAGGGGTATGTCGATGTCGAGATGGTGGCCGGTACAGGTGCCACGCTGACCACCATACCGGAGACAATCGCCGATGAGATTGGCCTCGTCCGGAGCGGTCTTGTGATGGTGAAGTTGGCCGATGGTACAAGAAGGACCGTGGCGGTGGCCGACGCGGAGGTGGAGGTGAGAGGCGATAGGGCTCCCGTGCGCGTCCTCGTCGGTCCTGTCGATCACCTGTAAGAAGAAACCCGAAACCCTTGACAGTTCCCGAGTCCACTTCTTGCGTGCGGCCAGCATCCGGCATACACTAAATTACCCGTCCCGGATTTCGACCGCTATGCCGCCAGAAGACGAAGCGCAGCTCGATGCCAGGTTGAAAGAGATCGATGCGAAAATCGCGGACCTGCAGAGTCAGAGGCGGCAGATAGTCGAGGCGAAGGTCCGGTTGAGGAGATCAATCGCATCCGAACCACCTGCGGAACACCGGCAGCCCGAGCTCGATGAGAGGGTCATCGAAAAGTCGCTGAACATGCTAGAATGGAACACGTTCAAGAAGAAAGAGGGCGAATGGGCCTTCCTGCGGACCAGGGACGGCGACCTCGTGGAAGACCTCAAACCCATAGTGGACTTCATTGACCAGCTCCGGAAGGGCAGACGATTGAACATCGGCAGATACGAGTACGTGGCTTCGGAGGACAAGTTCCTGAACAGGTATCCTCGATCACCGGACAGAAGCTGAGGATCGCCGGAAGGCCCTTGCTAGGGCCGGTAGCCTATCCCCGGCTCCGTGCCTAGGTAGCCTCTCTGGCCCTTGGCCTTGACGAACCCATCGTACGCCAGGAATATCGCGATGAAGAGGCTGAGCAGACCGAAGGTGAAGAACCCCACGACGACTTCTATCACCAGCAGCAGGACGACCAGTACGACCGGGGGAAGTCCGAGCACCTTCTTGTAGCCGAGGTAGATGTAACCAATCCCAAAGAACAGGTTGAGGATCGCCGCAATCCAGGGATTCCTCCCTCCGGGTGGCAATCCTTCCGTCGATGGTTGGACCTGAGGAGACGGTATCGGCGGGGGTGGTATCGGAGGCGCGGACGCCTGGGTCAGCGGCGCGCCGCACCTGCTGCAGAAGACGGCATCGTCGGCATTGGAAGCCCCGCAGGAGCTGCAGAACACGGCCGAAACAGGCTTTCTCTCGCTATTTAACTAGTTTGGAGAGCCTCACCGTTCAGGATGGCGCCGGCCTCAGGCATGAAACCCTGACGGGGACCGAAGGGCGTCATCGACAGAAGGGACTTGCGAGAGTCGCGAGTCCGCGGCCGTTCTTTATCTTGGTCTTTGAGGCATGTCTTGTGAAGAATTTTAGTCACGCGTACCAAGAGGTCTTCACACGGAATCATAAGGCGCACCGTCGAACAAGGCGATGACAAGATACCGGGGTTGGCTTCTCACACAAGGAACTGGAACGTCCCGCTCATCATAATCCTCCTTGGCTGCACCACCCTCCTCACGGCCTCCACGCCCGGACACGCCTCCGCTACCCCTGAGATACCGTCTGGCGTCGTCGAATACGTCCCCATCACTCTCACGAACAACCAGTCCTCCGCGACCTCCTCTGACTTCCAGCAGATGATCACCGTCGACTGGTCCGCCTACAGTCCCTATCTCAACGCGGGCGTCACGAACGTCGAGTTCTTCGACAATTCGGGCACGGTACTGAACGCCTGGTGCGAGTCTTCCTGCTCGAGCTCATCCTCGTCCTCCACTGTCTGGCTGAACCTCGGCTCCGATACCATCGCCGCCAGCGGAGGCGCTCTTACCGTCTATCTAGGCTTCCTGAGCGTCTCGGCGAACAATATGGGCACTGCCGGGCCCTGGGGCGCGTACCCGACGTACACGAGCACCTACGGTCAGTACGACGATGGCGCGCACGTCTTCAACTACTACACGAACTTCGCAGGCAGTTCGTTGCCCACCGGCTGGACGACGGGAGGCAGCTCGTCGGCCGATTACTCGGTCGACAACGGGCTCACCGTCGGTTCTTCGACTTCCGAGGCGACCCAGCTCGTTGTCTATTATGACGTCCAGCAGACGTACCCCGTCTACTTTGATGCTCTGGTCGTCAGCGACTCCATATCGGGAGGGGGCCCGACCGCGGGCATCGAGGAAGCGACTTCCACGACCATCGACCACGGACTGGTCCCGGGCTACGGACTCGGGTCACAGGATACAGGGGGAGCGTTCTCAACGTCATACTCGATCATATTGCTGGAGGCCTCCAACGAGAGGATCTCTACAAATCATCCGCAGACGTCCCCGTTTGTAGCCTCCTTCTCTTGGGCGGCCACAGGTCAGGAGTACGGTGCGGTCGATTATACGGCCCAGACCTGGTCTGCCACGGATACCACTTACACGATAGGCAACTACTACGCAGGATTCTATGACTTTGGGGACGCCCAGCAACACACAACGGTCTATCAGTGGGCAGATACGCGGCAGTTTCCCCCCGCCAACGTCATGCCCTCGGCATCCTTCGGAAACCCGACCGCGCCCATCGCCGCCACGCGGTCGCCACCACTGCCGCCGGTCATTTCCCCGACTATTACCGTGGACTTCAACACTCCCAACGCAAGCGCACTTACGGGCAATCTCGTGGGCCTCTACGGTGGAGGTATCCTCTACAACCTGCCGGGTCTCACCGGTGACATCGTCTTCCCCTACGTCGTATCATTCTGCTCGGTCCCGGGACAGAACCTCATCCGGATAAGCGGCTTCTCGGAGGCAGGTCCCGGACTCAACTCCACTGAGGTATGGGTGTCCTACTGGAGCAGCGTCCTCTCCAGCTCCAGCGGCTGGCCCGCTGAGCCCGCCTGTACAGGCTAGCGGAAAGCGAAGTGCAAACGTTGCATGGTCTTGAAGAAATCCCCCTCTTCGCTGAGCTCAGCATCGCGGCCCGACGCGGTTCCGACAATGTCTGGCGCCGAAGTCGTCGAGAGGCTGGACCACCTATATCCGCGGATAAAGACGCCATTGTCACACCGCGACACCTTCCAGCTCCTGATAGCCGTCGTCTTGAGCGCCCAGACCACCGACGCGTCGGTGAACAGGGTCGTCCCCGCGCTCTTCGCAAGGTACCCCACCTCCGCCGCGATGGCGGGTGCCAAGGTGCGCTCACTCGAGAAATTCGTGAAGTCCACCGGATTCTATCACGTGAAGGCACGCAGGATCAGGGACATCTCGAGGATGATAGTGCGGGATTTCTCCGGCAGGGTGCCGGACACGATGGAGGACCTCCTGACGCTTCCCGGTGTTGGAAGGAAGACGGCGAACATCGTCCTGAGCGCTGGCTTCGACCAGATCGAGGGGATCGCAGTGGACACCCACGTCTTCAGGCTGTCGAGGCGGATAGGCCTGACGGACAGGAACACCCCGGAGAAGGTAGAGCAGGACCTGATGAAGATCACTCCCAGGAAAGACTGGGCACGGCTCACCGTCCTGCTCATCCTGCACGGGAGGACGGTCTGCTTCGCAAGAAATCCGGAGTGCGAGAAGTGCGTCCTGTCTGACGGGTGCCTCTACTACGCGGCGACCCGAAAGAATTCGAGGATTCGCCAGTAGAAAGATAAGGACCTAGGAAATGGCTTCGCTTAGAAGCCCCGCGGCTCCTTGACGAAGATAAGGTTCGCCTTCTGAGTCGCGCTGGCCCTCTCGAAGAGAAGTATCTTGCTTATCGTCGAACCGGGATAGCCCAGACTCTTCATCCTCTCGTTTTCAAGTGGGAAGGCCCGTTCCTTCACTCGTCTCATGGCTTCATCGAGGTCCTTGACGACCTTCTGCGTCCCTGCGACCCAGACGATGTTCTTCGCACCGTAGGCATACGCTGCGAGTTGGCTCCCGCTCGCGCTCGCCACAACGACCTCCCCATCCTTCGTGACCGCCTGCACGCTCCCGACGAAATAGTCGCTGAATATGGAGCGCCTCCGGAGTTCCATCTGCTTCTCCGAATCCTTCTCCGAGAGCATCTCCGCCTTGAGGTTCTTCCACTTGTGCTCGCCGAGCTTGAGCCTTTCTGTGAAACCTATCTCATCGATGGTCCTCGACGACCCCGTCATCACCTCGGAGCCTGGAGGGATCATCGCAGTAAGAAGTTCAAGTGCCTCTACTCGGGTATCCGCAAGCTTGGTCTGGATTCCACGCCTCTCGAGTGCAGCTCTTGCGTCCTCCAGCACCTGACCGTCGACCAAATTCGTCCAGCTAGAATCATATGGATTGAGACTGACGTTCCCGCTCGATTGCATGGCTGAACGCCTAATA
>JASHPA010000171.1 GCA_030038365.1 Nitrososphaerales archaeon | reverse complement strand
CGTCTCCTTGCAGAGGAACGCGATGCCCAGAAGGAAGCCGGAGACGATGTACCTGTTGAACTTCCAGAAGTGGAAGTCGCCAAGGTAGACAAGGAAGGCGAGAAGCGCAAAGAAGATCCCCTGTATGTCTATGACGGCCATGCTCGAGTGGACGAAGAACAGCGTCTCGAAGGCCAGCAGGTAGGCAGCGAAGAGCGAGAGGGTCGAGTCCCTGGTCACTTTCCAGCATATCGCGAACAGGACGGGGATGCAGGCCGTGCCCAGGAGCACTACGAAGAACCTCCACCCGAAGTCGTTGTTCCCAAAAAGGACTATCCCGGCCGCGATGAACGCCTTCGACAGGAAGGGATGCTCCAGGTTGCAGTTGTCGATGTAGGGACCGCACTTCTCCCCGGTAAGGAGCGCCTGCGCGGCGGGCACGTAGTAGATCTCGTCCATCGCGCATCCGTCGACGTTCGGGGTCACACTGTCGTCATAGCAAGAGGAGGTGGGGGGCGAGTTTATCGTGTAGAAATGCGCCGCCAGCAGGCCCGTCGTGATGAGCAGCAGGATAGCGAGCATCTTTCTGTGCTGCGGGTAGCGCATGAAGAACCAGAAGACCGCCATCACCAGAGAGGCGCATGCCGAACCGGCGAAGATGTAGAAGAGCGGGTAGAGCACCTCTACCTCGATGTTGAGGGGATTGGCTGCATGGGCCGTGACCACTACGAGCAGGATGACGAGGTCCAAGAGGGACAGCCAGGCCAGGAATATGGTCCAGAACCTCAAACCGGCGTAGGTCCGCTCGCCCGACATGACTCCGGCTCGAAGGGACTAACGATATTATCGTTTGCCCTAATGGTGCGCAGTAGAAAAGCTCTAAAAAGGGTGCCCCCACCTTAGGCTAGAAAATTGTCTTCGATTACATTCAGGAGATTTGGCGACGAGCTGAACTCGTTCGTCGGAAAGTCGGTCTCGGTTGTCACGGCCGACGGGAAGGAGTACGCCGGTACGCTCACGGGCGTCGACGAGGACCTGAGCGTCATTCTCGACCACCTCAGCGGGGCTGGCGACAACGTCTTCAAGATGGCGATCAACGGGAGCAACGTCAGGGAGATCAGGCTGACCGCCAAGCCCTACGACTTCAAGGCGCTGGGAGAGAGGCTGAACAGGTCGTTCCCCGGACTGGTCCAGGTGCGAGAGGACATCGGCGTGATCATCGTGATGGACAAGATCAAGGTCACCGACAAGGGCGTCGAGGGAACGGGGCTCGCGGCGGACAAGGCCAGGACCATCTACGACGAGTACGTGCGCGAAAACAAGAAGTAAGACAAGAGCTCCTCAAAGAAAACAGCTACAGGTCCGTGGTGAGGAGAGCCTTCGGGACCATCTGACGCCTGGCTCACACGCCGGCCACTGCGCCGAAGAATCCTGAGATGCAGTCGCGTACCGACACCCACAGCGTGTGCTTGATCTCGCCGCCCTTCCGGGCCATCGCCCACAGCCTGGCGACCCGGAAGTATATCGGAGGATGCGGGTCGAACCTGAGCCAGTCGAGGAAACGGGCCCTCGGAGAATACCGCTCGAAGTACAGCTGCGTAAAGCCGATGTTCGTGAGAGCCGTGGCCAGCAGCCCCGCACCGCCGAGGACAGCCACCGACTCCGTGTCGGCCCTAGTCTCGAGGAACTTCCCGACGAGGTAGATGACGCCGAACGCCACCAGGAAGTAGAGGAAGCCGAGGTCGAGCAGTATCGGGAGCCAGAGGAAGAGGCCTCCTAGGTACATGATCATCGTGACAACGAAGAGAATTATCGGGTCGCGGCCCTTAATGTGTCCGAACTCGTGACCGATGACCGACTCGAGCTGCGCGTCGCTGAGGTCCTGGATGGCTCCGGCGGTTATCGTGATGCTCGCGTGGTGCGGGGAGACGCCCGTGGCGGCCGCGTTGTCTACAGGACTGTTCATCATCGTTATCTTCGGAATGGGCAGCCCGAACTTTTCGGAGACGTCCTTAACGATGTTGTAGGGATTGCTCTCCTTGACGCTGATGTCGTCGAGCGCGCAGTTCACGCCCGCCTTTAGGAGTACCCCGTGTATCGCGACCTTCGTCTCGGGGTCATCGACGTTCCCCGCGGAGATCGCTCTGTCCATCTGGTCCTTGATCTGTCCCACGACCCGCTTTCCCTGGAGAGAGAGCGACTTGAGCACTTCAGGCGAGCAGTCCACCTGGACGACAGCGACCTCCGGGTGCTCCTCGGTAACCCGCACGTTCCCCGAACCCAGCATGAGGCGGTCGGAAAGGACCAGGGCTACGCCCTGCACGGCTAGGATCGCTATTATCGCGTAGTCGCCCAGGAACAGGACGAAGACGAAGCTCAGCGCTATAAGTATGAGGTACAGGTTCATGTTGTTCCCAGCGAAGATCCTCTTCAGCACCTGCCGCGCGACGTTCCCGGCGGCCTCGGGCGGGACCTCGTGGTCCGTGTGGCCGACAGAGAAGACGAAGTGCAGGCTCGTCCTCCTTGCATGGTCGAGAAACGAGTCGGTCAGGATCCTGATGTCGTCCGCCACGTGGTCGCAAACCGAGGTCACACCGGGATCTGACGGCTCGAAGCCTGTGAAGTCCAGCGTGGCACCGGCTGGGGAGATGTCGAGGCTTACGGTCACCGCGGGGAAGCCTATCGGGAGCGTCAGCCAGGTGCCATTCTTCGGGTCCAGGGTCCAGGAGTAGCGGCGGCTGTCCGCGCCCTTGTTAGAGGAGAAACCGCCGCCCACCATGTGCTGGATGTGCGGAGTGAGATAGTGCGTCTCTATGAAGTCGCCGAGCCCGGAGACGGCGGAGGAAGGCAGCTCCGTCTGGATCTGGACGCGGTAGGGGTCGGTCAACACGCCTCTTCATGATGCTAGCCCGGCGACTACTTAAGACGAGTGACAGAGACCTGGTGGCCCCGGACGGACATGGCCTTGCAATCAAAAGTAGTGAACCTCGGGGCCGTGCTCTCGATTCTCTTCGCGAACTTCGTGATGACGATCAATCAGGTCAACATCAGTTCCATCTTCACCTTCGGTCCTCTCTCCAGCGCCACGTCCATCTCCAGGGAGTTCGACCTCTCCGTATACGGCCTTGGTATCCTGACGTCGGTCTTCTTTCTTGCCTACGGCGGGTTCGAGCTACCAGGCGGGATACTCGCCGCTAGGGCGGGGCCCAGGAAGCTGGCGATCTTCGGCACGGTCGCGAACACGGCGGGCGTCCTCGGGTCCGCCGTAGCCCCACAGTTCGGCACCCTGGTGGTGCTCAGGTTCATCGCGGGTTTCGGGTTCTCGTTCGCGTTCCCTTCGATGCTCTTCCTCATGCTCAGATACTACAAGGCAGGCTCAGAGGGGGTAGGCGTCGCCCTGACGGCCGTATCTTTTGCTCTTGGCTCCGTTTGCGGCTACTTCGGATGGGCGGTCCTCGGTGCCGCAGCTGGCTGGAGAGACTCGCTGGTGGTAGCGGGGCTGCTCGACGCGGTCAGCGTGGGCGCGATGCTCGCCACGCTCCCTCAAGACAGCGTCAGGGCAGGCTTCCGGCTTGAACTGGGGACACTGAGAGGGATAATCATCAGCAGGCCTCTCGTCGCGCTCAGCATGGCCTTCTTCGGGATTGGCTCGGCCTATGGTCTCGTCAGCAACTTCATGATCTACTACCTGGAGGGGAATTTCCAGCTCAGCCCTGGACTTGCCGGCGGGATAGCGAGCATCTCGACAGTGCTCACGGTCTCCGCGCCCGTCGTGGGAAGGCTGTACGACAGGGTTAGGGACGTGAAGCGCCTGCTCTTCGTGCCAGCGGCCTGCGTGTTGGTCGGGGTCGGCGTCGCCTCGGTAGACTCGATCTACGCCGCGCTCCTCTCAGTTATAATATGCGGCTTCGCCGCGGGCGCGTTCTTCACGGTGGGTCTTGCAATCGCCGGGGAGATCGCCTCGTCGTACCCAAGTTACGAGAGTATGACGATAGCCTACGTGGACAGCTTCTCGCTGCTCGGGAACTCGGTCTCGTCGCTGTACTTCTCGGCCATCGTGGTGGCCTTCGGGTACCCCTACGCGTGGTTCGTCGGGGCACTCGTGGGCGTCGCGCTCATAACCCCAGTGCTCTTCGTGAAGAACGGGGCGTTCATGAAGAGGGCCGCGCGCCTCGAGAAGACTTAAACAGATTCTGCGAGGCGCGCCAGGAAAGATGCCAATCTCCTTCGAGGTCAGGGACACCGACCTTATGGGGAGGCTGGGCCTGCTGAGGGTGGGTGGCCTCTCGGTCGAGACGCCCTGCCTCGTCCCCGTCGTCCACCCTGTCGTCCATGACATCCCCCTCTCGAAGTACAGGGAGATGGGCTTCGGCGCGGTGATGACCAACTCCTTCATCGCCTACAGGAGAAGGAAAGAGGAAGCCCTCGAGAAGGGACTGCACAACATTCTCGGGTTCGACGGCGTGATAATGACGGATTCGGGCGGTTACCAGGTGCTCCGCTACGGGAAGCTCGACATCACCCCTATGATGATCGGTGAGTTCCAGTCCGCGATAGGCTCGGACCTCGCCGTGACGCTGGACCAGCCGACGGGGTACTCGCTCTCGAGAGAGTACGCCACGGAGACCATGAAGGTCAGCCTGAATGGGGCGAGAGAGACCATCGAGAAGCTGAGGGGCAGCAGGACCACATGGGTCGGCCCGATACAGGGCGGCCTCTTCCCCGACATCGTCGCCAGGTCATCGAAGAGCCTCCTTGCGGCCGGGTTCGAGATGCTCGCGCTGGGCAGTCCTGTCGAGCTGATGGACAACTATAGGTTCGCGGAACTTGTCAAGATGATAGTCGCGGCCAAGAAGTCCATCCCCTTCTCGATGCCACTGCACCTCTTCGGGGCAGGTCATCCGCTGACGCTCCCGCTCTCGGTCGCGCTGGGGTGCGACACGTTCGACTCGGCGAGCTACATCCTCTTCGCGAAGCAGGGAAGGTACATGACAGAGAGGGGGACGCTGGTGCTGGAACAGATGACCTACCTGCCGTGCAGCTGCCCGGTGTGCAACGCCACTTCGAAGAACGATCTGATCCTGATGGACAGCAGCGAGAGGATGAAGAGGCTCGCACTTCACAACCTCTACATCCTTCGTCAGGACGTGCTGCGGTGCAGGGAGGCGATATCGGAGGGGAGGCTCTGGGACCTAGTGGAGGAGAGGGCGACCGCGCACCCGCGGGGATGGTCCGCTTTCGAGGAGATGGCAAGGAACTCGGAGCTGCTCGTGGCGGGGACCCGGTTCATGAAGGAGCGCGGGCTTATGGTCAGGAGCCCTCTCGACGAGGGAAGACCTGAGCTAGGTCTGGTCAGGGTACACCTGGCCCCTCTGATGAAGCGGAGAGGAAGAAGGGCTATCCTCGTCAGAGTGGGGGCGGAGAAGCCGCTGAGGACGGTGGCCTCATACCAGGAGGCGTCACGGAAACAGAAGGAGGATGTCGCCGACGTCTACAAGCTGCATCCTTTCCTTGGACCATACCCTGCGGAACTCGAGCTTGTCTATCCATTCAGCCAGACGGTAACGGACCATGAAGCAGGGCAGGAGGATGTCCGCCGCGCAGTGACGCATCTCCGTGCGATGGGTTACGAGACGGTGCTCGTCGTCGGGGACGTCGGCTCCGGGGTCAGGAGTAGACGGCGCTCGAGGAGCCGCGGTCCTTCTCCTTCTGCGCGAGTCCCATGAGCTCCCGCTCGAGTTCCTCCGCGCCCTTGATTAGCGGCGCCGTGGAGACCTTGAAGGCGTACCTCTGGGCGAGGAACTCGACGGCCGTCGCGGCCGCACGAGGGTCGACCCTGTCCGTGTTCGAGTAAGCCAGCACAGCATACGCGGCGCGTTCGTGCATCTGCAGCGTGTTCAGCAGGACGGCGACCGGCCCGACTATCATCTTTCCCTCCTCAAGGATAGGTTCGCCGTCGAACTGCTTGCGCTTCGCCATAGCGTCGGTGAGGACTAGGCGGTAGGACGACTCGTCGACCCTCAATGATTCGTCGAGGCCGCCGACGAGTGCTACCTCGTTTATCCCAGTTTCCACGAGCCACTGACCGAGCTCACGGAAGAACTTGTTCTCGTTCTCCCTGAGCGGGGGTACCTCGGCCTTGAGGAACGCGAGCTCGCCGCAGACGAATATCTCGTAGGGGGTGGAGACCGCTCCGCCGAGCGTGGACGAGACAGCGGGCGCGAACTCCGAGTCGATGTAGAAGGCGCGCCTCGCCTTCAGCTCTTCGATGAGGAACTTGACAGACCAGTAGCCGGTGGCACCGATGCCGTGGAAACCGGCTATGAGGGTGCTCGCCTTGAGCTTCTTGCCCTCGGGGAGGACCCGGATGGACGACAATCGGACGCTGGCGGTTCCGGGCCCTCTCCTTAAACTCATCTGTCGACCGCGTCCCTCGATTCCGGAAACGAAATTAACCCTCGGCCCCTGACTCCACGTCATGACCGAGATAGAGTCTTCGATGATCAAGTTCAGGGGTCCGGCACATGACGTCAACGCTTACCTTGTGAAACCAGCGGGAGAGGATCGACTTCCCGGGCTGATACTCGTGCACGAGATATGGGGCCTCATGCCGCACATCAAGGACGTGGCTGACCGTTTCGCGAGGGAAGGCTATGCGGTGCTCGCCCCCGACCTGATGGGTTCCGACCCGGCTCTTGCGCCGTTCTTCTCGCAGTCGACCGTCAAGGCGGTCACCGACTTCATGTTCACGCTCCCGCCGGGGATGATGAGGGACCAGGCCTTCGTCCAGGGCGAAATGGCAAAGCTTCCCGAGGACAAGCGGAGCGCGGTCGGCGCCTTTTACGGGACGGTCTTCGGAGGGAAGCTGCCCTTCCCCCGGTTCGTACAGGAGGTCATGGAAGCCTACACGTATCTCAGGGAGGAGCCTTCGGTGAACGCATCGGCGATAGGGAGCGCGGGCTTCTGTTTCGGAGGCGGGATGTCGATAAGGCTCGCCTGTACCGGGCTCACGCAGGCATGCGTCGTCTTCTACGGGCAGAACCCCGACCCGATAGAGCTCGTTGAGAAGATCAACTGCCCGGTGCTCGGCAACTACGGTGTCGAGGACACGGGGCTGAACGTCAACCTGGACAAGCTCGTTGCTGCCATGGTGAAGTACAAGAGGGACTTCGAGATGAAGCTCTATCCGGGAGCGCCGCATGCCTTCTTCAACGACACCAATCCATACATGCACAGGCCTGCCCAGGCAGCGCTGGCGTGGCACCTGACGCTGGAGTTCCTGAACCGAGCCCTGACCGACCCTACTCGGGCGGGAGCTCTTTGAAGGCAACCGAGAGGTCTATCCCCCGGCTCTTCCGGTAGGCGGCCGCCAGGAAGTAGTAAGCTATCGCTCCTCCGAAGAGGAAGACGAGGAAGGCGCCCTGGTCGGTAGTAGGCGTGTAGAAGACGGTCGTAGTTATCGAGTTCACTACGAAGTAGGCGAAGACCAGGAACGACGCCAGCCCCGCAATGCTCAGCACGGGCAGCCCACCGACCTTGTAGTTCACCCCAGATTCCTCGAAGAGCTTCTTCTGCCGGAAGGGCAGCACTATCGCCGCGATGCTCACGATCGCCCAGCCGACGAACTTGATGAGCAGGCTGTCGAGGATCACGCCCGCGTAAGAAGAGCCATAGAGCTCCAGCGTCCATCCGCTGGCCGCGAGGACGAGGGTGGCGATTATCGCGACCACAGGCGACGCGAACCTGCTGCTGACGAGCGAGAGCTTTGAGGGCAGCACCCTGTCAAAGGACCAGGCGAGCATCGGCCTAGAGAGGAACATGAACCCGAGGAAACCGAACCCTATGTTCGAGACCAGGAGGACTATGGCCAGGAGCACGTTCACCGTGAGGTTGGGCACGACGTACGCGAGGAGCGCGCTCACCACCGGGGCGTAGTAGCCGCTGGCGACCGTGTATTCTTCTATGAAGGTAAGCCCGATGGCCCTGTCGAGCAGGAACGTGAGGAGGAAGGCCATAGCCGCGGAAAGAAGGATGGCGCCCCAGGCGCCGTACAGGAAGCTCTTCCTCGCGGTCTTCACCTCGCCCGCCACGTTGTACATCAGATAGTACGGGCCGAAGTTGATGAAAAGCAACGGCACCGCCGCTACGGAGGCAGCCAACGTCGTCCCCGGGACGTAGTAATAGGGCGCGGCTTCCGCTGTGGAAATCACCGCCTGCACTCCTCCTGTGTTGTAAGTCGCGAAAGCCGCGTCGAAGGCAGACTTGGTCGTCGTCAGCAGTATCGGGAGCTCTATGACGAGCCCCAGCAGGCCGACGGCGAATATGATCCACATGACCTTGTTGAAGAACCGCGTGCCTACCATGGCGAACAGGGCTCCGACGGCCAGGACCACAACCCCGAGGACCCAGACGACGTTCTCCGGAGAGCCTGTCACGAACGGGTTCAGGAAGTTCCCGAGGTTCGACGCAGCGGAGTTACCAGTCACCTGCCCGGCCGTCGAGAGTTGGGTCGACGCGAGGGCGAAGGCGAACAGGGGTGCAGAACCGATCGCCGTGAGACCTACAGAGAAGGTGACACCGAGACTGGCGGCGAACCCAAGCGAGGGATGCAGACTTCTCGAGGTGAAGACGTAGTCACCTCCGCTCCTGGGCATCACGCTCGTCATCATCCACCACACGAACGGCGGGATCAGGCAGAAGAGGACCAGCCAGAGGCTGAGAGCGATGTAATAGTTCACGTTGTCGACGAGGCTGGGAGTATACCAGAAGTTCCCCACCCAGGACGAGAAGAAGGGAAAGAAGACTATCGTCCATATGAAGATGTCCTTTGCGCTTAACGCGCGTACGAGGCCTGTGGCTTCACGGGCAAATACTGACTGTGGCTTCCCGCTCATCCGATTCCACGCGCCGGAATTCTGTATATATTAATTACTGAGGGTTTTATTCGCATTGTTCGGAAATTCTTCTCGTTCATATCGTGTTTTTTGCGGCAATCTAGCCCGACAAACACTTAAGACACGCCGGACGAGGCGCAAATTTAGCAGACGTTATGCAAGTTAAGATTCTTGGAGCCGCCCGCCAAGTAGGCAGGTCGGGCTTCCTGGTCTCACACGGAGACACGAACATCCTGCTCGACTACGGCGCGATGACCACGAAGGAGCCGGGTTTCCCGGTACACGTGCAACCGAGGAGCGTGCAGGGGCTGATACTCAGTCATGCGCACCTCGACCATACGGGGGCCGCGCCGGTCTTCTTCATCGGAGGAGACAAGGTAAAGATGCACGCCACGCACGTAACGCAGGAACTATCGAACCTGCTGATCAACGACTTCATCAAGATATCGGGCCCGTACCTCCCGTTCGAGTATCTCGACCTCCTTGCGATGAACAAGAGCACGGTCATCCACGGCTACAGGCAGACCTTCGAGGTCGGGAGCATGACGATAAACTTCTATGACGCCGGTCACATACCGGGTTCCTGCATCACGACGGTCGAGGCTGGCTCGAAGCGCCTGATCTATACAGGAGATATCAACGGCGCCGAGACCGAGTTGCTCAACCCGTCGTGGAAGGACCTGGGTGAGGCAGACATGGTCATCACGGAGAGCACCTACGCTACGGCGGACCACCCTCACAGGAACGAGGTCGAGCAGGCCTTCGTCGACCACGCCAACGCTGTGGTGGAGAGAGGCGGAGTCCTGCTCGCGCCGGCTTTCTCCGTCGGGAGGGCCCAGGAGCTCGCGATGACGCTCCACAGGCACGGCTTCAAACACCAGATAGGCATGGACGGTATGGCGCTCAAGGTGAACGAGGTGCTCCTCCGGTACCAGGAGTACATCCGCGACCCGGCGCTCTTCAGGAGGACGCTCGAGAGGACCGAGCAGATCACGGGATGGTCGCAGAGGCGGAAGTTCATCCAGAAACCTGGCGTGATAATCGCGCCCGCGGGCATGCTCGTCGGCGGGGCATCCGTCTTCTACAACGAGCACCTCTCGCAGAAGGAGAAGAACTCGATCGCGCTGGTCAGCTTCCAGGTCCCGGGGACGGCAGGGAGGACGCTGCTAGACAGGGGTCTCACCCTACTCAACGGGAAGCCGACTAAGGTCAAGGCCGAGGTCAAGAAGTTCGACTTTTCCTCGCACAGCGGCAAGAGCACCCTCCTCTCCGACCTGAAGGGCGTCAAGGGCAGCCCGAAGTTCATGACGGTACACGGCGAGGAGGAGAGCTGCGTAAGCCTCGCGGAGGAGCTCACCTCGGAGCTCGGCGCTGAAGCGTTCGCGCCAAGGGTCGGAGAAGTCTACGAGGTCTGACGTCACTTGGCAGAGGAAGCGCCCCGCAGGTCGTTCCCGGCGAAGAGCGCAATCCTCACCGTTGCCTTCGTCCTCGTGATACAGGTCTCCGCGCTCGCGTTCACCTACTTCATAGCCCCGATCACCGTCTCCTCCGGGTACAGCTACTCGCCGGGCGGCGGGTCCGCGGTGGGCTCTGCGACCAGCGCCCTCATCCTCGTGGCGGGGGCTTTCGTGACCACGGTGGTCGCCGTCTGGTTGATCAAGAAGAACCGCGGCAACGTCTTCACGTGGCTCATCTTCACGTTCACCAGCCTGGCCTTGTTCCTGATGACGCTTCTGACGACGAGCACGGTAGCCGCGTACTTCCTTGAGCCGGTCCCCAGCCTGATCTTGTCGGTGTCCCTCTCGGCGGCGGTGACGATAGCCTTCGCGTTCATCACCCGCGTACCGAAGCTCTACGTGGCCGCTCCGATCATAACGGGGCTCCTTTCCGCCGAGGTAGGGAGCGTCTTCGCCTCGACCATCCCCGTCCTGACGGCGCTGCTTCTGGCTGGAGCATTTTCGGTCTACGACATCTACGCGGTCTTCAGGGGACCGCTCAAGCAGCTGGTGAACACAGCCCCTGCGCAGGCGCTGACGGCCGTGACTTCGAGGGTGGGTGAGTTCACCCTGGGGACGGGGGACACGATATTCTACTCCATGCTGCCTGCGATAGCGTTCCTCCAGGGCGTCTCAGCCACGGCGCAGTACAACGTCCCGCTGGCTCTCGCGACGATGGTGGCGATAGACGTGGGCGTCATGATAACACTCTTCCTCCTCTCCCGCTCAAGGATGCTGCCGGGCCTGCCCATCCCGATGGCGCTGGGCCTGGCGACCCTGCTGGTGCTGATGTTCTTCTAGTACTCGACGACGGGTGTCTTGGTGCCCTTCGTGTAGGTCTCGACGTCCGCCTCGGTGGTCGCGAAGGTGTAGAGCTGGTTCTTGGTCCTGAGCTTGATCTTCGCGGCCTCTCCCTCTCCGCTCCTGACGACGCGGATCTCGGTCGCGGATGGCAGGAGTTTCTCGAACTCCTCCTTGCTCTTGATTTCTCTGGGCATCTAACGACCCCGTTGGTGGGATGGATTTAACAGTTCGCGGCGCAATGCGCGTTCTAGTAGTTTGGCTGGTCCTCGTGATTCGCGTCGTTGACTATCTGGTGCTGGCGATGAGCTAAGAATAGATTGTGTAACGCCAGTTCGGAACGATGCCCAAAAGGGTTCCGCCGAATCCAAAGAAGTGATATGTGACAGAGTCATAGAAGGGACGAGCGACCCAAACACACCAGCCAGAACATTGCGACGGTGGCGGAGTGACTCCGGGAATCACGGGAACGAAGAGGATGAATATTGCGAAGCACGTTGTCGCCGTCAGGACCCGCTTCGTTCGCGCCCTCAAGGTCGATTGGTGAAGGGAGCACATCGAATTAAAGGGTTTGCCCGAACAGCTCGCTCCGGATATCAAACAACCCTTGCATCCTCTTGGTGCGCAGCGTCCTGGATGAACGGCGTTTAATCCTGAGGATCTGGACGATAGAAGTCGTCTTTCCGTTTCTCATCCAGATACCTGTTAACCCTGTTAACCGTTCGCAGGATTTTAAGAACGATATATGCGAAGCCCAGAAGAATCAATATCCCAAAAGCGGCTATCATCGTTACGACCCACTGGAGAGGGTCTGTCAGGGCCATGAGCTCACCAGAGCACCTTGGTCATTTAAACTGTGGGTGTGGCGATTTTGGGCAGCGCCTTTCGGAGACCAAGTCAAACGTTCCTGCAGGTCACCCGAAGACGGGACAGCATCGAGATGCGCGCGTCAGGATGCCTCGCCTCTGAAGCCGGCCAGTCTGAGGAGGGACGGGCCCGATTTGAGCTCCCTCGAGCACGAGCGCACGAACGAGCGGTAACGCTTATGCCTGACTGCCCTCTCCGCGGCTACCGCATCCCTCACAGCCCCATGCTGGCGGGCCCTCCCCAGGTACTCGATCACCGTGTCGCTGTCCCTTATCTCGCCGAGGAGGTCCTGCCAGGAGCGGAGCACCTCGCTGGCGCGCGCGGAACCCCGTGTGGATGGCATGAGCTCGAGGACGTACCTGAAGGTCTTGGCGTACTTCCTTAGAGAGTGTAGCTCGTCTACCTTACCCTCGTTCTTTACCACCACGACGAGCTCCCTTGTCATCTCGCCGTCGAGCTCGGCGAGCGCCCTCCTCACCCATCTGTGGGCACCCCGGAAGTCCTTCCTGCCCGGCTTCTCCTTCTCCATCTCGAACAGCCGCCACGCAGGCTTCATGGTGTCGGCCACGAATGCTTCCCTTTCCTCTTTCAGGTTGCTCAGGAGGAGTTCGACCACGTGACCGCGCGGTAGTTTCGAGAGCTTCTCTCCGATGATGTCCACGTCACGGACCTTGGAGGTCGTCTTCAGGACCTTCTTGCACGCGCCGAGCGTTCGCTTCATTGCCTTCTTCCGGGAGGCTCTCGGCACGATTCTGAGCAGCGTCACGAGCCGCCTCGCCGCAGCGCGGAGCATCCTCGTGTTCTTTTCGCTTGGGTCCCCAAGATAATCGCGGAGTGCGCGCGCCACCCTCTCCCTCGCCTGCTGGTGCTCCCGCGCCAAGAGCCGGGGCGAGACGGTAGCCCGTCTGGAGGGTCGTTCTGGCAACCCCGCAGCGTTCAGAAGGGATGGATTTAAGCCGAAGACGGCTTGATCTTGCTCAGGTACGCGTCTATCCTCCTCTGCAGGTCCGCGTTGACTTCGGCTATTGGCCTGTTAGCGTTAATTGGGACAAGCCCATACCTGTCCTCCATGACCTTGAACTCCTTCGCCATCATCCTCTGGTAGATGATGAAAGAGTCGTAGAGGTCGTCGGAGAGACCGAGGTCGGCGCCAGACTCATAATAGTCGAGCGTGGCATACTTCTGAAAGACCCTGTGGAAGAGCTCCTCGGGCTGGACGTCGAGGTAGAAGACGAGGTCGGGCTTGATGGTGAAGCCAAAGAGGTCGTGAGACCACCGTCGTCCTATCCCTCGCACGGTGCTGCGCGCCATCAGGGTGTAGATGTACCTGTCTGCGAGGACGATGTAGCCTGCCTCGAGCGCGGGGATTATCTTGTGCTCGAGCTGGTCCGCAAAGTCTGCCGCGTAGAAGAGCGTGAGGGTCTTCTTGCCCAGAGGAAGCTTCTGCTTCGCCTCGAGTATCCCCTTGCCTATCAGTTCAGAGCGTTTCAGCCCCGTGGTCGCGACGGCGTGGCCGTCCGACTCAAGCTTCGCCGTTATGAGGTCGACCTGGGTCGA
This sequence comes from Nitrososphaerales archaeon, assembly GCA_030038365.1. Taxonomy (GTDB): domain Archaea; phylum Thermoproteota; class Nitrososphaeria; order Nitrososphaerales; family Gagatemarchaeaceae; genus Gagatemarchaeum. The sequence goes on along the minus strand of JASHPA010000171.1, from coordinate 256 downwards.
GCGGCCCGAGCCATCGGGGCCCTCGATCACGATGAGGCGTCCTTTAATCCTCCTGTCCCTGAGGTACGTTATGCCATCGCCGTAGAACTCGAGGTCCCTTTCGCCCGAGCCGAGCTGGGTGGCTGCGGTCATGCGCTCAGCTCCTTCTTTGCGACCGCAAGGGACCCCGGCGGGAGGAGGGGGAGCACCTGCTCCCTCATAGACCGCTGCTGCAGTTCGATGTCGAGCGACCCGTCCATGACCCGGAACGCCTCCG
>JASHPA010000170.1 GCA_030038365.1 Nitrososphaerales archaeon | reverse complement strand
ATAGACACGCGTACCCTGGGCATGCAGGCAAGCGACAACATCATCGTCGCGAAGGATCTCGTGGAGGTCTACGCGGACGGTACGAAAGCCGTCAATGGGATATCTTTCACGGTCAAGAATGGCGAATTCTTCGGTTTCCTCGGCCCCAACGGTGCCGGAAAGAGCACGACCATAAAGGTCCTGACCACGCTGCTCAGAAAGACCTCAGGTTCGGTAACCATAGCTGGGTATGACATAGACAGCGACCCCGGAGCGATCAGGAAGGTCATCGGGGTCCAGAGCCAGGACACCTCCATCGACCCTGAGCTCACGGGCAGGGAGAACATGGTCCTTCAGGGAAACCTGCAACAGATGCATGGCAAGGAACTCAGCGACAGAGTAGAGCATCTCCTCGAGGTAGTGGGGCTCAAGGATGCTGCTGACAAGCGCGCCGGCCGATATTCCGGAGGCATGAAGAAGCGGCTCGACCTCGCTTCGACGCTCGTCCACAAGCCTACGGTGCTGTTTCTCGACGAACCCACCACGGGGCTAGATCCCCAGTCGAGGGCCGCCGTCTGGGACTACCTGGAGTCCCTGAACACAAAGGAAGGCATCACGATTTTCCTCACCACCCAGTACCTCGAGGAGGCAGACAGGCTTTGCGACAGACTCTGCATCGTCGACTCGGGCAAGATCGTCGCCGAAGGTTCTCCTGCGGAACTCAAGAGGGAGATAGGTGCAGACGCGATTACCGTCTCGATGCAGAATAAGGACGGCAAGTACGACGAGTCGGTGAAGGTGGCAGCAAAGGAGATAGTCTCGAAGCTTCCATCCGTCGTAAACGTGGTCGACTCCGGCGACGGGATAACGATTTATGCGAAGGAAGGCGGCTATTTCATCCCCGAGCTCGTACGCGCCTTCGACAAGACCGACATCAAGCTCGTCTCCATCAATCTTTCGACACCGACGCTGGACGACGTCTTCCTCAAGCACACGGGCAAGAGGATAAGGGTCGAAGAGCTGGTCAGGGACACCTCGGCTGGAAGGTTCGGAGCGAGGAGGAGATAGACATGGCGCTCCTCTTCGACACCCGCTACCTTTTCGTCAGGGCGCTGAAGAAGCTCATCCGCAACCCCATACTCATCTTCTTCTCGCTGTTTCAGCCGATAATCTTCCTGGTCCTCTTTACCCAACTCTTCCATTCGCTCAACCTTCTTCCGGGCTTCCCCAAAGGCGTCAGCTACCTCGAGTACGCGTCCGCAGGTATCCTGATGCAGAACGCTTTCAGCAGCGCACTGCAGTCCGGGACATCCGTGGTCGAGGATCTGAACTCAGGGTTCCTCCAGAAGATGCTCGTCACACAGGTCAGCCGACCGGCGATCCTCCTCGGAAGGCTCGTGACTGATGCCTTCAGGGTCACGATTCAATCAATCATAATCATGGGGCTGGCCTACGTGCTCGGGTTCCGGGTGCAGCAGGGCGTCTTGGGGATACTGCTCATCCTCTTCATCGTGGCGTTCTTCGGGCTCGCGTGGTCAGGCATCTCTCTTGCGCTGGGACTGCGTACCAGGAGCGCCGAGACCGTGTTCGGCATAGGCGCCTTCCTGACCTTCCCTCTGCTCTTCATGAGCACCGCGCTCGTCCCGGTCAGCTTCATGCCGTCGTGGATGCAGGCTGTCTCCGACGTCAACCCGATAAGCTATGCCGTTAACGCCGTCAGGGACCTTTCCCTCCCAGGCTACTTCTCAGCCAGCGCCGAGATCAGTGCCGTGGTCTTCATCGCGGCCATCGCCGTAGTCACGATGGGCGCCACGCTCTATCTGTTCAGGAAGGTAGTCAGCTAGGCGCCTTTCTCGGAAAGTGAGAATCGCCCATCATATTCATAAGCTCGCGCGAGGCGTAACCCGCGTCGATTGTAGAGTATGAGGCCAGCCGACCTGATGCGGGTTTCGATTTCGGAGCTGCTGACAGGCGGGAGGGTGTTCACGCCGCTCGACAGGGCTTCCACGCTGATAGGTTATCTGAAGGAGAGTGGTTCATACGACGCTTTCGTCGAAGAGGAGGGTTGGAGTTCCATCGTCACTATGAAGGACCTGCTGGAGGTGCAGGACCTTGAGACCAAGCTCTCCACCGTCATGCGCAGGGTTCCTCGCCTGAACGCCGGGGACACGATAGGCGACGCGGCGAGTCTCATGTTCGAGCACAGGACGCTGTCGATGCCGGTCTACAAGCGGAAGCGGTTCGTCGGCCGGATAGCGGCGCCCGAGATAATCGAGAGACTGCTCGACACCGACCAGACCGTCGACATCTCCTCCATCATGACACCGGAACCTGTCACCCTAGGATCCTCGGTACCAATAGCGGCGGCCAGAGAGATGATGAGGAAGATGAAGGTCGACCAGATACCGATCCTTGACGGCGGACGGCTCGTAAACGTGATTACCTCCTCCGACCTTGTCTTCAACCTCGCCCCTCCCACAGACCGGGACGAGAGGGGGGACACCCGAAAAAAGAGGAACGAGGACCCAGTGGGTGTCTTCGGGAAGGCCGGACTGGTGACGAACGCCGCAGCAGACGGCCTGCAGGCCGTCTTCACCAACATGAAGAACAAGGGAGCAAATTACTCTGTCATAACGGACAAAGGCCGCGTCCGAGGCATAGCCACATATCGCGACTTCATGAAGATCCTCACAAGGAAGGATGGCGGTCCAGCGCTGCCGATGTACATTATAGGGGTGCCCGAAGACCTCCTCCAGGCCTCGCTCGTGCGCAACAAGTTCGCTGAGACAGTCGAGCTCCTGAAGCACGTCCTTCCAGACGTCGAGGAAGCCCGTGCCGTGATCGAGGCCGACGGCAACAATCCCTCGAAGAAGAAGAACCTGGTCAAGGTCACGGTGATCTCTCCACGCAGAAACTACTCGTACCAGGTCTTCTCATATGACTTGAGTGAGGCCTTCGACCAGGTTCACAACTGGGCGAAGCGGCTCGTAGAGCAAGAGAAGCCCAGCGTCAAGCGAGGTCGGAGGAACACGATCGAGAGAAGGGGAAGAGTCCCCGAATTTCCCGACGAGTAACGGGCTGCGGAATACCTCATTCCTCTGAGAACGTGAGACGCACGATCGGTATGATCATGAGAGCCGTGCACGTGTGAGCCAGCGTGCAATAGAGGCATATCGCGTGGAGCAGAAACGCCTCGACATAGATGAGGTAGCCGACCATTATGATTCCGGCCAGCCACAGGGGCAGCATCAGGTAAGGTGCGAACGAAAGTCGCAACACGCCTAGTCCTAGCATGGCAGTGAACCAGAGGAGTCCAAGCAGAGCCACCGGGATGCCGTAGGGGTGCGAGTAGATGCTCTGGGTGACTTTGACGCAGTCTATGACCCCCTCTGCGGGACAGAATGGCGAGATTTTGGCAAAAGAGTCAACGGTGAGATAGATAGAGTCGATGATGCCGATCACCGACAAGGCGATCATCATCAGTCTGGAGTGCTCCGCGCGCATCTTCGACGTCATCGGTTTCCGTCTATTTGTACGCACATGTCCCTCTTTTCCATGTATGTCCATCTGTTTTTTGAAGTATTCCTAAACGGATTCTAAATGCGTATATAGCCCACCACAGTCCACTCCTTGGAATGGCTGATAGCAGCAGCGGAAGTAATACATCGAAGCCTGCGGACCGCAGAAGCTTCCTAAAGATTGGCGCCGGTGTGGTCGTCGGCGCAGTTGTCGCCGGTGCCGGAGTCGCTGCATACGAGAGCAGTGTGATCGGCTCTAACAACAGCAGCAGCTCCTCGACGGTCTCATCACTTAGCAGCGAGCTAAGCGATACGCAGAACGCGCTCAACAGCGCTACTGCGCAGATATCGACCCTCTCGAGCCAGCTCACTGCCACACAAGGGTCGTTAAGCAGCGCGAACAGCCAGTTGGCTGCCGCCAGCTCGACGAACTCGAGTCTGAATAGTCAGCTCACTGCCACTCAGAGCTCTCTGAACTCAGCAACAGCTCAGATTGCTACCTTGCAGAGCCAAGTGACGAGTGCTTCGTCCCAGGTATCATCCCTGAATGGTAGCCTCAGCGCGACCCAAGACCTAGTCGATGAGAGGAACGCATTCCTGTCGCTCAGTGCAACCGAGCAAGTGGAACTCAAAGCGATAGCGTCGTGCATCATCCCCACCGATAGTACCGGGCCCGGGGCGGCGACTGCGGGAGCCGTCTACTTCGTCGACAGACAGCTGAGGAGCACTTACGGGACGAGCGGCAACGTCTACAGGAAACCACCGTACATCCCTGCGGACGTGACGACGAGTTTGACCGTGCAGGGATATGACTTCTCGACCACGCCTTGGACCCTGGTGAACTATTCGTACCCGGGAAGCACGGTGAAGTTCGTAAATGGCTCCAACACCTATAACGTAACCTATCAACCAACGACCAACGTGAGGGTCACTGCGGGTTCACGCTGGCAATATCCTTTCGACATGAAGCAGTTCTGGACCATTGGGCTCGCAGGAATCGAGCAGTACGCCAACGCCGCGTACGGTGCCAACTTCGAGGATCTCTCAGCCGCGAACCAGACCAAGTGTCTGACCGACCTCTGGAACAACAAGCCGACCTACGACGGAGCGAATAACGCGATCTCCGGTGGCGCGGCCAGTGGCTACCAAGAGATAACAGAGGGGATAAACGGTTTCACCAATGGAACTGGTGGAACTCAGTTCGGCGCCGTTCTTCCGTCCGACTTCGCCTACGAGCTGTTCTTCATGGTCTGGAATGGCTTCTGGCTAGACCCGGCCTACGGAGGAAACCAAGGAATGGTGGGGTGGAAGTACGTGGGCTTCAATGGAGTCAACATGGGCAACTTCTATGGCGAAGGTTACACCACCAAGCAGCTGATGGTCCTGAACAGCCCTATCACCCTTCAGCCGGCTAGCCTTGGGCAGTACCAGAAGGGGTCTCCATAGGAGCTGATTGAGATGTCCACAACAATAACGGAACCAGCAGCGGACGTTGTCCTGCTGGGAGTAGGAGTGGTGAGCGGTACCATAGCGGCCGAACTCACCGCGGCGGGGCACTCGGTGGCGGGTATATGCAGGGGCCCGTACTGGAACTACTCCACCGACTTCGCAACGACGAAGTACGATGAATGGGGTATCCAGTTCGAGAGAAAGTTCGACACTCCGTATTCTTGGGGTGCACAGACAATCAGGAACAACTCCAGTCAGTTCGCGCTGCCGATACGAAGACCAACCTTCTCTGTCCAGTACCACTCACTGGGACTAGGAGTAGGCTCAACCGCGCATCACTACGGTGGTGCCATGGGCCGGGGGGGTCCATGGAGCTTCCAGACAGCCTCGATGGATGCAAGCAGATATGGAGCTGACCACCTCGATGAGGTCAACCCATTCAACGACGTGGAAGACTGGCCAGGCGATTACGCCTTCTACGAGCCCTATTTCGCGACCTGGGAGCAGAACTTCGGCCTAAGCGGTAATACCGCAGGGAGCAACGGCTCGGGTGCAGCCAT
>JASHPA010000169.1 GCA_030038365.1 Nitrososphaerales archaeon | reverse complement strand
TTTTCGGTTTCAATATCGCAAATCATGCATATGAGATGATGCAGAAATCATATTTGCTGTCAGAATCTGATTCAAGCCCTTCGAGAAGAGATACTTGGGGGGGCGAACGTCACGAAAGCCATCAGTCGCGTGCTCGAGACGCAAAAGGAATCCTAGGGCGCAGTGAGGTTAATTCTTGAATCGATGCAGCCTCGCATTACGTAATCATCCTTTTTTTAGACTATGTGTCACGAGAATGGTCAGACGGAGTCTAAAAAATTCTCGTCTGGAGGACGCCACTTTCAATCATTTATTCACAAGCGGTTATTTAAAGGAATCACTTAGGCTGTCGGGTATGATGGGTAGGTCTGAGATTCAAAAGCAAGGATTGAACGTAAAGGTAATAGGGTATTCCAGCAGAGAACAGGGCAATTCCAAGTCCAAAAAGAATCAGCCGACAGTGAGCGTTTGGCCTTTCATCGTGTTCTCAACCTCTTCTTGATTTCCTGCTCTCATTCCTCTTGAACGGCTACCCTCTTGCCTTCGAGCAAGCTCGCTAGAGACGCCGGTGTCCCGTTATTCGAACGCGATGTCTCTAGAGGTGTCTGTGCAACGAAGTTAACGGCATCGGGTCTTCATTAAGGCAATCTGGTGGCGGCTGTAGCGAAATACACGATACCAAGTCGCGCACCTCTTCCGTGGCGCCGAAGTAGCTTCTGGTCAGTCGGGCAGGCCCAGCTTCCTCGAAAATGCCTCGAACCTGGGGTCGGCCTGAATCCTCTCGAAGGCAAAGTCGCTCAGGGCGGCCAGCAGATAGCCGGAATGCTCCTCGTACGCTCTCTCGAGCCAGTCGTACGCCTCGTCCATATCACCCAGGTTGGAGTACACACACGCTATGCTAGCGCTAGCTCCTCCGTGTTCTTTCCGCCAGTCGAGCATCCTCGACAGAATCTTCCTTACATCATCGAGCCTTCCCGCCTTCGACAGTGCCCATGCCAGGTCCTGTTCCTCGGTGGGCTTGTAGTCCTTCCTCAGTCTGGAGGCCCTCTCGAGCTCCGCAAGTCCCATTTGAATCTCCCCCTTCCTTACGTGTGCCAGCCCCAGGTTGTTTATCGCGAAGGCATTCTCCGGATCGATGGCCAGGAATTTCTTGTACCGGGTCATCGCCTCGTCCACGTGTCCCGAATAGAGATACCAGGTGGCAGCGTGCATGAGGGTGGTGTCCGAGAGAGGGTCGAGTTCGAGGGCCCGGTCGATCTCGGGAAGAGCCTGCTCGAACCTCCTCCTGAAGACGAGCAGGCTTGCCTTGTTCAGATGAGCCTCGGCGAGGTTTTCGTTGAGCTCAAGAGCCCGCTCCAGCTCTCTTCCAGATGACTCGAAATCCCACTGATAGAAGAGCGCCATACCGAGAGCGAGGTGCGCCTCGGCAAGGTATGGATCCATCGAGACTGCCGCTCTCGCCTCCTTCTCCGCTTCCCGGAAGGCCTCAATTGAGGGCGCGAGCCCGAAGAAACCCATCACGCTCGTCGACTGCGAGAGGCGGGCGTGAGCCAGGGCGTACGTTGGGTCACGGGCAATCGCGGCCTTGAAGAACTCGACGCTCTTGAGAACTTCGGGACCCATCCATCTGTTTTGCAGGAAGAGCCCCTTCAGGTAGAGGGTGTGCGCCTCTACATCGGTCGTGGGTGGTCGCTCTATCCTTCGCTTCACATCCTCGAGCAGCTTTACCCTCAGCACCTGGGCGACACTCTTCGCTATCTCGCTCTGGATCCCGAAGACATCGTCGAGGCTCCGATCGTAGTTCTCCGCCCAGAGGTGTCTGTCACCATTCGCGTCTATGAGCTGGACCGTTATTCTGACCCTGTTGCCCGCCTTCCTTACGCTTCCCTCGAGCAGAGTCCCGGCGTTAAGCTCGTCCCCGATGTCGGTCGCCCGCTTGGAGTGGTTCTTGTACTGCATAACCGACGTGCGGGAGACGACGCTGAGCTCAGGGACTTTGGAGATAGCCGAGATCAGCTCCTCGGTCATCCCGTCTGCAAAATACTCGTCCTGAGGGTCCGAGATCATGTTAACCAGCGGCATGACGGCGACGCGACGGGTCTCCAGAAGCCTGCGCGCCTGTGGCTCTGCCGAGCCTCTGCTGTCCCAAGGCATGACCAGCTGGTAGACTTCCAGCGGAAGGCTCACGTTCTTGAGTGATTTGGCTCCCATATTCTCCATACGCAGTTCGAACTTGTTGTGAACCTGCTCGTAGACGGGGCGAGACACGCAGACCCCTCCGTCGGAGGCTAGCGGCTCTATCCTGGAAGCTATGTTGACGGCGTCACCGGCGATGTCGCCCTCAGATTCCACAATGTCGCCCAGATGAATTCCTATTCGCAGGTGAATCCTCTCGTCGTCTGACAAGGAAATGTTGACTTCCCTTACTGCGCGCTGTATGGCGTACGAGCATCGGACGGCGTCGAGGGCGCTCGCGAACTCCACCAGGAACGAGTCTCCCATGGTCTTTACCTCCCTCCCGTTGTGCTCCCTCAGAATGGGTCTCACGATGGTCCTCTGAGACTCGACTATGGCGAGGGACGCAGACTCGTTTCTCTGGCCGAGGGCCGTGTAGCCAACGATGTCGGTGAACATGATCGCTGCAAGTCGGCGTGAACCCTCTGTCAAATGGCCCAGCAAATGATGTCATCACAGCGCAATATAAGCAGACGAGGCGCCGACGTGGTGCAAACCGCTTCGGGGTGATACATCGGATCCCGCGATAATCCTTGAAGTCCATGCGTCGGAACGAAGGACAGTCATATACCTCTCGCCGCACGCCCTGCGCCTGAACGTCAGCAGTCCCACAATCAATCTGCCCATCAGTCCTCGCAGTTCTTGCATCTCTTCGGCGGCAGCCAATGCGTTATCCCTATCGGGTCCACGTACGGCTCGTAATCCTGAGGCTCAATCCTGCGGTCCTTGACCCGCTCTTTCTTCTCTGTCATGCCCGTCAGAACTGCGCGGGGCCCTTTAAGCAGCGCCGAAATTCCAGCTGATGGCGCGCCGAGAGGAGACTGAAAGTAAATCGAGACGTCTACGACCGCAGACGGTCCTAGGTATCCTTAGAAGGACGCGGAGATTGGCTCGCGAGGGGCAAAGTGAACACGAATGTGGCACCCGTTTTTTCATCCAGTTCGCGGGAGTCGCCGTCCCTCCGGATCGTCCCTCCCTGGGCTTCCACGTAGGACTTGGAGATGTACAACCCGAGGCCGGTCCCGGTCTTTGTCCCGAACTTCGTGAACAGTTTCGGAAGTACCTCAGGATCTATGCCGAGACCCTGGTCGCTCACCCTGACCACCGCAAGGCCGTCCTTTTCATCGGTACCTATCGTAATCTTTCCGCCAGCCGGGGAGAATCTCATCGCATTGTCCAGCAGGTTGGTGAGAATCTCGCTGGCCTTATTCCT
>JASHPA010000168.1 GCA_030038365.1 Nitrososphaerales archaeon | reverse complement strand
TCTATGACCAAGATTTGCATGACGTTAAGGCGCTCAAGAAGCGTCTTCACAAGGCAGTAGACAATCTAGACAAAAAGCCTGTTATCAAGGAACGCCTGACATTCATAGCCACATACAAGGAGCGGGCCAATCAAGCTTCGATTGCATCAAAGAGCCAGTAAGAAGGTCAGGTGGATGTCAATTTCGAAGTACCAGATACAGTCCGGGCAAATGAAGATTCTGTCCAATTTACGTGACCGGGCTGTGTAAATGTCCAGAGGATTTGACAACACCCGCCAAGGTATTCCGATGGGGAAGGAGGTTGAAGCACCTCGAGACGGCTTGGCGTCTCGACCCCCTGCGCGCCTTCTACATCGAAAGGCTGGGACAGCTCTACTTCTACCTCGGGAAGGAGAGCGTGGCACTCGGCTTCTGGGAGAAGACTACGGAGCTTGCGCCGGCCGCGACCTATAGAACGATGACGGAGTACTACCTGTTCAAGGGGAGCTTCGCTAGGGCAAAGGAGTGCTTCGAGCTAGCAGAGCGGTACGAGCCGACGCACCACTGGATCCTGTGGATGAAGGGCTTCCTCGCGGCGAAGACGGGAGACAGAGAAGGCGCCCTCAAAGCCATCAAGGCTATCGAAGAGAACTGGAAGGGCGTGGACTCTCTCAACCAGCTGGCCTTCATCTACTACGGCTTGGGCGACCTCGACTCGTACTTCACCTACATCGACAAGGCCACCGACCAGCACACGGTACGCTTCGTCTGGATAATGTACTCTCCCGCATTCGCCGAAGGCCGGAACGACCCGCGGTACGAGGCCTTCCTCAGGAAGCTCGCCTCGATTGCCGCGTAGCGTGACGGCGCGGGCGACTTCTCACGGACACCCCGGGCACGTCTCGACACGGCTGGCCCAGCGTCAACTCCGCGATGAACTGACTTCGGTCTGTTTTCGCTTTGTTAGGCGCCTCAGTACTGATCATAATCGGCGGCTTTTTACTTGATTCAGATTCCCCGGGGACATGAAAGGTTGGCAGAAGGACGCGGAAGACCTAGCTCCTGAGACGCGGCGGTCACGCTTCACGAGAGACTAGCTGTCGGAGACTATCCCCGCATGGCTTCGTTCCCCCCGGCAGCGCGCGTTCGCCCCGACGCTCGACCGACCTAGCCTCTTCGATGCGGTCCCTGGAGCCCTCGGCCGCAAACAGGCCCTTGGCTGAACCCCTCACCGTCACTGGGTCGGGGAGGAGTTTCAGGAGTACACCAGCCTCCGTAAGTTTGTCATGCGACGGTTTAAGCCTCCCTGCCATACTGCCATGTCGAACTGGTCGACCTTGTTGGGGAAACTCAATAACGATTACGGAGCAATTCCGGATAACGCTCATAAATGCACTCCAATTGCTTCGACTCATGCCGCGAAGCAGGTGGGTCGGGACAGCAGTCGCCTTCCTAGTGCTGGGACTGGTCCTTACCCTGCCGGTCTCAGCGGCCATGGCGGCCACAAGAGCGTCGCCCGAGCTCACTCCTACGATTGTCTGCAGCTGTGGCACGGTCTCAGCGGAGGACGCTAACTCCTCGTCTGAGTTGCGAGGGCACGGGCCGCCGCCCCCATCTAGCCAGCCAGTCTACGACGAGCAGCTCGGTATCACTTTCGCTCAGAGTTACACGTCAATGGAGTACAACGTGACCGCTGTCGCACAGACCGACCCTACCCTAGACACAGGTCCGGCGTACCTGCTGGACGGTCTCTCCAACAGCGGCTTCTGGTATCAGGTCGGTGTCTCCTACAACTGGGGACCAGGACAGACGCCCGGGACAGGGTTCGACATGAACTACGAGGTCTTTGACGCGTTCGGGGACTCCGTCTATCCGACGCAGGGCGGCGGACTCGAGGCCTTCTCAGGCCCCGTCCACGAGGGTGACACGATAACCTTGGACTTGTATTTTGGCACCTCAGGCGATGTCGTAATGATCGCCGAAGACCTCAACACGGGCGCATACGCGGACCAGACCTTCTCCGCCGAAGGTGCCTCATACTTTGCAGGACTGCCCAACGAAGTGGCGAACGCGAACGGGTTCTTCACCGGCCTCATGACCGAGTGGTATCACGGGGCGCCGTACTACGCGAACTTGGCGGCCGTCACCTACTCCACCACGGTCTCGGTAAGCTCGGGCTGGATGTGGATGGACGAGTGGAACCCCAACACCGATGCAGTGGTCTTCGGGGCTAACGCGTCGGCGCCGAGCTCGTTCGCAAGCGAGCCTTCCACGCTCAGAGAGTTTTCCTACAACTCCACCACGGAGTACGCCGACGGGACCGAGTTCGTCACTGGAGCGCTGAGCTCAACCTCGACAGGCACGGGCAGCACGTCTCACTCGCTCCCCTATGTCGCCGTGGCCGCATTTGCAGTGGCGGTAGTGATCGTGGTTATCTTCATGGCGAGGAGGAGGGGACCGCAGGAAACGGTAACCGCGCCCACGTACCCATCACAGCCGGCGAGCGCGTTTTGCCACCACTGCGGCAGCCAGCTCGAGCCTGACGGACAGTTCTGCGCCAACTGCGGTGCCCATAGGCCCTCTGACGAGTTTGGTTCGAGCGGAGTAGAGTCAAACCCGTAGTCAGCCCACATGCGGACCCCACTGATTCTCGTTCTCGACGGATACCTGCCTGCGCTACCGCGAAATCGGTGTCCGGATTGGCGTAAAGACTGAAGATAGGGCCTTCGAAGCCCTTCTAAAGCGACCGGAGTGGTTGGGGCTTAAGGAGGCCGCCACGCTCTCAAACCATTGAGTGGTGAGACAGAGACGCGAGAGTTCGACATCCGGGACGACTTCCGTGAAGCTAGTCAGGGTCGGAAATGTCATACGGGTTGTCTTCAGTAGCTCGCTTGAAGCTGCATTTCTCTTCAGCGAGCTCGCGGAAAAATATAAACAGGGCGAGGAGAGAATCGGCGGCCAATGACCCTCACGGCGACCAAGCTGACGAAAAGGAAGCAAGAGGAGCTCCGGCTAATCGCCAATTTCCACATATGAGAGAATTCTGAAGGTCGCTGCTGAATCTTCGAGGGGAACGACGTGGAAGGCAAAGCGGAGAGTCCGCTAGCCCTAAGGGCACGACCGATCATCGTCTCATAAGAATAATCGGACTCCCCTATAGCGGCAGACTCGATTCTATGCTGACCTGCTGTGGAGGTTGATCACAAGACAAGGGTGAGTTCTGGTCCCCATCATCATCGCCGCTGTCCTGTGGTCTCTCTTCCTTCTGCGACGAGCTCCGGAGAGGCAGCCTCAGGCGCCAGCCACGAACGGGGCAGAGGCCGACCACGTTTCACCGAGATCACCTCGGCCATTATGCTGACTGCGATCTCCCACGAGCTCTTTGCGCCGATGTCGGCTCCCACGGGCGACTTCACCGAGTCCACGAACTCCTTCGGGACGCCCCTCTTCAGGAGGAAAGACAGCTCGCCTCTCGCCCGGTCCCTGCTTCCCATGAGCCCGACGTATCTCACGTTCTTCGTGGAGAGCAACGTCAGGATGGGTACGTCCTTGGCCGAGTGTGTGAGTATGACGACCGAATCAGCCTCGATGAAGGGGAACTTCGTCAGGTCGTAGTCTTTCTCGGCTATCAGCACGTCAGGTGGCTGCCCGAGGGTCGCCTCGGGGTCGATCACCACCACCTCGAATTCCAGGTGTTTCCCGAGCCTGACCAGAGCGTCCTCGAGGCCGTCCCTCCCGCCATTGGAAACTATGATCAACCTGTCCGCGGGCAGGTAGGGC
>JASHPA010000167.1 GCA_030038365.1 Nitrososphaerales archaeon | reverse complement strand
ATCAAGATGTATCTCGCAGGAAAGCGTGGCATCTATCTCAGCAACGTCGCCGTCATGAGCGAGGACCCTTCGACCCTAGAAGCCTGGAAGAAGCAGGTCGCGAGGACCTCACAGGGCTGGTGGAGGTGCATCGCGAAGTACTGGAGGACGATAATCGTCGCCCCGGACGTGAGCGTACGAAAGAAGTTGGGGCTGTTCCTGATGCTGCTCGGGCCCTTCTCGGGGTTCAACTGGATCGTCGTCACGTTCCTTTCGGCCTTCGCCATCCTGTTCGGGATCGTCCAGCCGGCGAACTCCCTCTTCAACAACCCGTACTACATTGGGATCGTCGCAGTACCCTTCGTAGTGTCGATGGCATCGGGTGCCTGGGCGCTCTGGGTCCAGAAGATAATGACTGTCCGGAACGTCATCCTGATGCCGATGCTGGGGTACGTGACTGGGGCAATGATCGGCCTCGCGTCTATAGCGTTCTTCTATGGCATCTTCAACAGGACCGGGTTCTTCGTCTACAGGACTCCCAAACGCGGCTCGGGAGAGGACACCAAGAGGTCGTACTTCCAGAGCCTGACGAACGACAGGAACGCCATAGTCGAGGGCGCGCTCGCGATCACGGCCATCCTCCTGGCGGGAGCGATCTTTCTCCGGGGGCTGCTGGTATCCTCGCTCCTGTTCCTCGGTTACGGGAGTTTCGACGTGGGCTTCGACGTGGCCCTGACGGTGCTCTCCCACGGTGTGTGGTTCCTTTGCCTGTCGCTGGTGGGCTTCGGCATCTTCACTCTCAAGTCGATGAACCTCTCGCGCCACCTGAGAGCGATCGTGAGGCCCATGAAGGCAGCCAAGCCGGTCCCCAGCAACAAGAGAACGAGCTGAGGCAGGCTCCGGGCGGTCGCGCAACAGCTTAAATCGACACCCCGATCGGGAGACCCGGCAACCATGGACATCGAGGAGAAGATGCAGCTCGTGCTCAAGCCTCCGACGGAGGAGGTCGTGACCGAGCAGGACCTGCGCGCCCTCTTCGCCGCCGAGGCCCACCCCAGGCACTACATCGGGCTCGAGGTCTCGGGGCTGCTCCACCTGGGCTCGCTCATCATAAACGGGTTCAAGGTAAACGACTTCATGAGGTCGGGAATGAGGTGCACGGTGTTCCTCGCCGACTGGCACAGCTACATCAACAACAAGTGGGGAGGAGACTGGGAGATGATCAAGCGGGTCGCTCACGACTATTACGCTGACGCATTCAGGTTCTTCTGCCCGGGCGTCGAGATAAGGTACGGGAGCGAGCTCTACCAAGGAGACATGAAGTACTGGGAGGACGTCGTACGCTTCTCGAAGGAGATAAGCCTCGAGAGGGACGTGAGGTGCCTCACGATCATGGGCAGGTCCACGAAGGACAAGCTCGATGTGGCCCAGTATCTCTACCCACCGATGCAGGCGACGGACATACACGCCATGGACCTGGACGTCGTCCACGCAGGCATGGACCAGCGCAAGGTCCACATGCTCGTCAGGGAGGTGTTCCCCTCGCTTCGCTGGAAGAAGCCGGTCGCCATCCATCATCACATCCTGGCAGGGCTGCAGGAGCCAAAGTCGCTGGGACTGGACGAGAACCCCGAGGCAGACAGGACGGTCTCGAGCAAGATGAGCAAGTCGAAACCGGATTCCGCCATCTTCATCCATGACAGCGGTCCCGAGATACTCAGGAAGATCGGCAAGGCCTGGTGTCCCGAGAAGGTCACCCAAGGCAATCCGATAATGGAGTATGCCAAGTACATCGTGTTCCACGAGAAGAGCGGCTTCACTATCGAGCGGCCCGACAAGTTCGGGGGGAACGTGACCTTCGAAAGCTACCGACAGCTGGAGCAAAGCTACGCCGAGGGCAAGGTGCACCCGAGCGACCTCAAGAGGTCTGTCGCGAGGGAACTCGACACCGTCCTCGACCCCGTCAGGAGACACTTCGAGGGCCGAAAGATACTGCAGGATATAACGTCAGAGATGCGCCCATAAGTCGCGCTTGCTTCGCCACCTCCTGTTCAGAGCGCTGACGCATGCAATCAATGATGTGCAGGAATCGAAGGAACGACCCTGCGCGGCGAGGTCTGGTGGTATGAAGCCTGGGGTTCTTCGCGATGAGAACCTGTGGGCGGCCCATGCTAGCGGGCGATTCAAGGGAACGGGTGCCAGCGGCCAGCAGCGAGTTGATCTCAGTGCTGGTAATCAATTGACCTAGCTCCTCCTAGAGGCTGAGCTAAGCATAACTATCAGCCGCATCTCCACTCTGTTTTATGCCGATCTGCCCGAAGTGCAGAAAAGTGATAAGCGACAAGAAGTACGCGCGGCACTTGAAACGCTGTGGAGTCCACCACAAACGTCCTCCTATGGAGCTGGACCACCCAGAGAACTGGTACATGAAAATCTGAGAGGGAGCAATCCCGACGATTGCATGCGCTCTACCGTCAAGGGAAATGCTCGTCGTCGTAACCGTGGACGTACGTCCGCCCTCATCCAATCAGTGTGCTGGTTGAAGCACTGATGGTTGATGTACCAGCAGTGGGACAGTACAACGTCTGGCCGACATCGATGGGAACTTGTCCTCCATTGTATTCGCCAACCGCCCCTATCGACTCGATACTCGAAGGATTTCCGTTCGTCCAGATGCTGACCGCCTGTCGTCCGCCGATCTCCCTTAGCATCACGTGATATATCAGGCTCGTATTCGAATTGGTCGAGTTCACCGGAGATGCCGATTCAACGTAGAACGAGCCACCGTTCATGGCGCTTTGCAGGGTCTGGTTATCCCTGAAAGCTTGACTGGACAGATCATAGCTTATCAGTGCCTGCTGGGCCGAATCGTACGTTATCTGGCGAGTTTGATTCGGGAGAGACGTCACATTGACTGCGGTGACCTGGTAGCTGGAAGGAGCTGTGAAAAGGACAGATATGTCCAGGGTTTGAATTCCGTCATACGTCATGGTGTATCCTGTGGTCCAATTCCCTGCCACCTGCTGGGAGCCGATGGAATGGACGTCGACCTGAATCGTGGCCTGGCTGCCGCTACTGCAGTTGCCGGCAGCGACCGCCGTGACGTTATATGCGAAGGACTCTCCTAGATAGACAGCCACGGAGGGCGAAGCTACTGCTGAATCTATCGCTTCCAGCTCTTCCCACTGCACAGCGGTAGCGGTTGGAGATGGCTCAGTACCCGTTGTTGACGTGACCCCCAGCGAATTCTCATCGTATGTCGTGGCGGTACCCGGGGTGCTACTTCCGGACACGGCCGGACCCGGATTTCCTGACGGAGAGATGACAGCGGAAAGAAGCACTAGGCCCACGACAAGGAGGATAGCTACCGATACCGCGATGATGTTTCTCCTTTGACTAGACATCCCTGACCTATACCTCCGATGAGGAACTTGCTTCTATTCTTTTGTAAGGACCCGTCCTGTGCTCGGACAAAGGGCGTGAATCAGCGCAGGTCGACAAACCACACCAGGAGGGTCCGGACTAAGGCTGGTCTGTAGTTTTCCTGCTGTCTTTCTATTCCCCGCCTTTGCCTCCGTCGCCTCCGTTAGCGGAGCAGGACAGCATTCCATCGTTGGAGAACCGACAATGGCTAGCCCCCGCAGGATTGTGTAGCACTCTTTGATGCCGCTGTGCGGCAAACGGGTTGATACTGGGAATTCTATTCGTAGTAGGATGCAGGCAGCCTCCCCTTGGTTGTCCCTGAATGGCAAGCGGCCTTCGGCTCGTCGAGCGGGCATCCGCCTTCACAAAGTGGAAGGGAGCACGTCCAGTGGTGGTGGCCGGCTCCCGCTACCGGGGAGCAAGGCCGTCCCGACGACACGTTCAAACCGATATTGAAAACATAAGAACCGTTATTCAGGAGATAGTGGAAGGCTAGAGGTCTGAAGACGATGAACTTCATCCCGATAAACAAGCCCGTGATAGGGGAGCGCGAGAAGAAGGCAGCCCTAGCGGTGCTGGAATCGGGGATCCTCACCGACGCGAGCTATGCCGGAGGGAAACGCGTGCAGGACTTTGAGAGGAAGCTCGCCGCCGAGACGGGGGCGAAGCACGCGATAGCGGTGAACTCCGGGACTGCCTCGCTCCAGATTTCGCTCATGGCCTACAACGTGAAGGCCGGCGACGAAGTACTGCTTCCGGCGTTCACCTTCGAGGCGACGGCCAACGTGGTCATAGCCTGCAGCGCCAAGCCCGTCTTCGTCGACGTGCAGTCTGACTAC
>JASHPA010000166.1 GCA_030038365.1 Nitrososphaerales archaeon | reverse complement strand
CGGGGTAAGCTTCTGGTCGATGGGACACTCGATCATGAGCGTCTCTCCCTCCGTCGCTTCCAGGTCCGCCTCGTCACAGGAGATGTAGGCGAACCTGTCCACCAGGGTGGTCTCCTTGCTGAGCGCAGATACGATCCTCGTTCCCGCGCTTCCTATCCCGAGAGCTAAAACCTGCCCAGAAGCGGTATTGGACATCGACGGCATCAGCTCCGCCCTCTTTTGCATTAATCCGCCCGTGCACTAAAACCTTGAACCAATTGTGACAGAAAGTTAACCTTTGCCCGTCGCTAGGCTCCTTCGCCGTTTACCAGCCTGTTTACGAGGTCGTCCTGCATGTGCCCGCTGCATTCGACGACGACCTTCTTCACGCCCTCGAGCCTTTCCATGGCCGTCTTTATCCTCCTGCCGAGGTCGACCGCCGTCGGACTGTAGGGGGACAGCGGCGTGAACCTGACCTTGACCACTCCGGGCGTGACCTCGAAGACCTCCGTCACAACGGACAGCTCTCCGAGCTTCCTGCCCGACTCCTCTTCGACCACCTCGTAGACCGCTTCCCTCGCGCTCTTCGCTAGGCCGTCCGACGCCATGATCCTACCACTTCACCTTCAGGGACAACGGGTGCGAGGCCTTTGCTTCGTCGATCCTCCCCACACTGGTGTTCTTCGGCTCGTCCTCTAGCCCTCCCCTCTGAAGCTTCCCATGTAGCTCGTTCAGCAAATCTGCGTACTCGTCTAGCGCCTCAAGCGTCTCGGACTCGGTCGGCTCGATCATGAGCGCCTCCTCGACGGTGAGCGGGAAGTAGACCGTGGGCGAGTGGACGCCGTAGTCAAGCAATCCCTTGGCGACCTTCATCGCGCCCCCGCTCATCGTGCTCCTCACAGAGACTATGGCTTCGTGCTTCCTTCTTAGCCCTTTGCCCTGAAGAAGGGCATATGCCTGCGGGTCGAGCTTCGAGAGCAGGTAGTTGGCGGCCACGACCGCGAGGCTCGAGACGTTGTCCAGCCCTCCGGCGCCCAGGAGCCGGATGTAACAGTATGCCCTCAGCAGGATGGCCGAATTGGCGTAGCTCCCTTTCAGCCTTCCGATGCTCTTCGGGACCTTGTAGTCGAGGCTGTAGGCTTCCCCGTTCTTCCTCACCACGGGGACTGGCAGGTAGTCTCTCAGGGTCTCCCCCACGCCGACCGGTCCTGCGCCGGGGCCTCCTCCTCCGTGTGGCGTCGCGAACGTCTTGTGGAGGTTCAGGTGGACCACGTCGAAGCCCATGTCGCCCGGGCGTGCCTTCCCGAGGAGCGCGTTCATGTTGGCCCCGTCGTAGTACATCAGCCCTCCCGCGTCGTGGATGGCCCTGGCGACCGGCCCCACGTCGCTCTCGAAGAGGCCGAGGGTGTTGGGGACGGTGAGCATCATCCCCGCCGTCCTTGGCGAGACCAGTTTCTCCACCTGATCCAGGCTCACGAGGCCCCTCTCGTCGGAGGGGACCTTGACCACCTTGAAGCCCGCCATCGCGGCGCTCGCCGGATTGGTACCGTGCGCCGAGTCCGGGACAAGGATCTCGTCCTTGTCCTTACCCTGATCGCGGAGGTACTTGCGTATCATGAGGACGCCGGCGAACTCGCCCTGGGCGCCTGCAGCGGGGGTGAGCGAGAAGGAGTCCATCCCCGTTATCTCGCTGAGCATCGCCGAGAGGTCGTAGAATATGCCCAGGAGCCCCTGTATCGTGGCTTCCGACTGGAGCGGATGGACCTCCTTCATCCCCGGCGAGCCGGCGATGTATTCAGAGACCTTTGGGTTGTACTTCATAGTGCAGCTGCCCAGGGGGTAGGTCCCCGACTCGACGGAGAAGTTCATCTGCGAAAGCCGGTTGAAGTGCCTGAGCACCTGCAGCTCCGCCAGCTCCGGGAGCCTGAGCTCGGTCGAGCGCAGGTCGGCCGGAAGGATCTGGCGCGCACCCTTCCACGCCTCTATCTTGGGGTCGGTGGGAGGGAGGAAACCCGCCCTGCCCTTCCTGCTCAGCTCCGAGAGGAGGGGCTCGTCCCACCGCGCCTGTCTGTATCTTCTTGCCATCTCAGGCGACCTCCCGGAGCGCCTGGGTCAGCGTCGCGATATCGTCGGACGAGTGCACCTCGGTGACGCAGTAGCCACCGGCCTCGCCTATCCCTGAGAAGTGCCTGTTGAGCGGATACCCAGCCATTATCCCCCTGGCGGCGAGCTTCTGGAAGACGTCCTCCGACCTGGCGCGGTCATATCCGACGGCGAACTCCTTGAAGAAGCGTCCCTCGAACAGCGGCGCCCGCAGCCCCTTCACTTCCTCAAGCTTCTCCGCCGCGTAGTGCGAGTTGCCGAGGATCACATCGCCAAGTTTGCTGAAGCCGATCCTTCCGAGGAGCGAGAGATAGCATCCTGCCGCCAGCGAGAGCAACGCCTGGTTGGTGCAGATGTTCGAGGATGCGTTCTCCCTGCGGATGTGCTGCTCCCTCGTCTGGAGGACCATGCAGAACGCCTTCTCGTTCCCTGCTTTGGTGGTCGTAATCCCGATGAGTCGGCCCGGCATGCTCCTCGCAAGCGCGAGGTCCTTCACGGCGAATATGCCGACGTGCGGACCACCGTAGTTCATCGGTATCCCCAGAGGCTGACCCTCTCCCACGACGACGTCCGCGTTGTAGCTCCCCGGGTTTCTCAGAACCGATAGCGACATGGGGTCCACGCCCACCAGCCCGAGCCCGCCGACGCGGTGGACTGCGTCCATGACCGACTCCGCTCCTTGCTCTATCACTCCGAAGTAATTCGGGTTCTCCAGATAGACCCCCGCAACGTCGCCGGTCAGACCCCTCGAAAGAGCGTCCAGGTCGAGCTCCCCTGTCCTTCTGTTGAAGGGGATGGTCCTCAGCTCGAGACCGATCGGCTCGGCGTATGTCCTTATGACCTCGAGGCGCTGCGGACCTATGCTCTCTGCGATCAACAACGCCTTCCTCCCCTTCACCCTTGCCGCCATCCTCACCGCCTCGGCGGAAGCCGACGCCCAGTCGTACATCGAGCTGTTACAGACCTGCATTCCGAGCAGGTCGGACATCAGGCTCTGGTACTCGAAAAGCGCCTGGAGCATCCCCTGGCTGATCTCCGGCTGGTATGGCGTGTAGCTCGTGTAGAACTCCTGTCTAGAGAGTATCGACTCGACCGCGGCTGGGATGTAGTGCGGCCATACTCCTCCCCCCAGGAAGCAAAGCGTGTCCCCGCCGGCCTTGTTGGCGCCGAGCCTGCGGGTAACCTCCCTCCTTACCGCGGCTTCCGGCTGCCCCTCCGGGATCGCCAGCCTCCTCTTGAGTCTAAACTCTCCGGGTATGTCCGAGAAAAGCTCCGCTACCGAAGAGACGCCTATCTTCTTCAGCATGACTTCTACAATCTCCTCATCCAGGTTCGGCAGGAAGGGATGAGGTTCCGCTGTGGTCACGCCACGACAGCGAATACAAACCGTTAAAATATGTATTCACTCGGGCTAGCAAATCAGTTGATCAGGAGAATCCTTCCCCTCGCACTCGCCTTGCTCCTCCTGCTGCCTATGGCGGCGAGCGCTGGCGCTCAGACGAGCGGTTCTCCCAACATCACGCTCACCACCCAGTGGATCCTGACGCCTGCAGGGGCTGTCGTGCTCAACGAGACGCTGACCTTCTCGAACAACGGCACGTCCTCGGTGCAGATACCGTCGGTCCAGCTGGGCCTCCCCGACAGCATGGCGAACCATACCACGGGCTTCGTAGTCTCTTCCAACGACCCGTACTCACAGACGAGCTCGAACAGCAAGAACGTGACGACCTTCACGATTTCGACGAGTTCGCCGACCCTGGCGGCGGGAGCCTCGAGCTCGGTCTCGCTCAAGGGCTATCTGACGGGGCAGCTGAACATCACCGCCGGGGCCGCCGGGAATCTCTCGGCGCTCGTGCTGCTCAGCCCATCCCTGAGCCAGAATGTAACAACGCTCAACCAGGACATAGTGCTTCCCTCGGAGGGCGTCATAAAGCCCCAGCCCACCGGATTCATCATCGCTCCAACGGGCAACGAGCAGATTTACGCGGCCACGGTAAGCAACGTCAAACCCGCGATTTCGACCTCCAGCGTCATCTTCAGCGACAGCGACGAGGCTGTCTGGCAGCCCGTGCAGGTCTACAGCGTCATCCGGACGATAGTGCCCGGCTCGAACGGCGTGCCGCAGGTAGACGACACGGTCTCCCTGAGGAACCTCGCTTCGTACGCCATAACGGAGCTTCCGATCTCGCTCCTCGCCCCGGGGCTCACGAACGTCACGATATTGCCGTCGAGCGCCGTCCCTACGATAAACCCGACCCCCGTCGGGCTTACGGACGGCGACCTGAACATCGCCGACGCTCCTTTCGTAGGCCAGATAGCCGCGGGGGACAACTTCACGTTCGCGATGCGATACCCGCTGCCCAAGGCTGACCTCCAGACTTCGGGTAACACCGTCACGGTCACGATTCCCTACAGCCTTCCCATAGCTACGATAGCAGCGAACTACACGGTCGGCATCGCCCTGCCGAGCGGGATGCATGCGAGCGGGCAGACCAAGGTAGCGGTCACCAACGCCACGTCGATCCTGCAGGGCAACGTCCAGCTGAAGTACAGCATCTCTCCCGGATGGGGAGCTGTCCAGGCCATCCCAGCGGCCGTGCTGATCTTCGCCGCATGCTTCATAACGCTGACCTTTACCGGAGCCGAGCAGATAACCAAGAAGAAGGAGGAGGAAGAAGAGAACGAGGTGCTGGGCGACAGCTTGGCGGACCTCATCAAGACGCTCGAGAACAAGATCTCGCTCTTCCAGCAGTTCCAGGACAATGCCGTCAAGAAGCCTCAGGGTGCTGTCACGCGCAGTGACCTGAACAAGATCAAGAACGAGCTCGATGCGCTCAAGGTCACCGCGATGAACAGGCTGAGCTCCGTGCGCCAGCTCGCGCAGTCGCAGCGCTACATCGACCTGCTCAACCAGCTACAGGAAGCGGAGCGGGAGGAGGACAGGGCGGCGAAGGACCTCATCAACCTCTTCGACCAGTACCAGAGCAGGAGGATGAGGGAGGAGACCTTCCACAGGCTGTACCCCAACTACAAGAAGCGTCTCGACGCAGCGACGAACCACCTCTCCGACCTGCTCAACCTCGCACAGAGAGAGGGCAAGCAGGCCTAGCCTGCTGGCCGGAAATAGGTTTATCAAGCTCGGACACGGTTTTCCCGCCAGACGCTCCAGATGGATAATGTAAGCAAGGTAGTGATAATTGGCTCTGGACCCGCCGGATACACCGCAGGCGTTTACTGCGCCAGGGCAGGGCTGGAGCCGGTACTCTACATGGGCACGAAGTACGGAGGGCAGCTCATGCTGACGAGCGACGTCGAGAACTACCCTGGGTTCAAGGACGCGATCCAGGGACCAGACCTGATGGAGCAGATGCGCGCCCAGGCCGAGAGGGTTGGAACGACCCTCATCCAGGACGACGTGACGGAGGTCGACCTCCGGACCTATCCTTTTGTGATCAAAACGCCGAGCGAGGAGAGGCGTGCTCTCAGCGTGATAGTCGCGAGCGGCGCGAACCCGCGCAGGCTCGGCCTCCCGTCCGAGATGAGGCTCATGGGGAGGGGCGTCTCGAACTGCGCCGTATGCGACGGGTTCTTCTTCAGGGGGAAGAAGCTCGCCGTCGTCGGCGGCGGGGACACAGCCATGGAAGAGGCCACCTATCTCTCGAAGCTCGCGAGCAGCGTGACCGTGATACACAGGAGGGATGCGCTACGTGCAAGCAACATCCTCCAGAAGGAGGCCTTCGCCGACCCCAAGATCCGGTTCCTCTTCGACTCCGCCGTCACCGAGGTCCTTGGCGAGAAGAAGGTCGAAGGTGTCAGGATCACGAACGTAAAGACGGGCGACCCGACAGACATCCAGCTCGACGGCCTGTTCGTGGCCATAGGCTACGACCCCAACACCGAGATCTTCAGGGGCCAGCTGGACCTCGACAAGAACGGCTACATTATCGTCAAGAACGAGACGGAGACGAACATTCCCGGTGTCTTCGCCGCTGGCGACGTGAGGGACTTCCGCTACAGGCAGGCCGTGACTGCGGCCGCCGACGGATGCAAGGCCGCGCTCGACGCCGACAGGTTCCTCAAGGAACCACACCAGCTCAACCTACTACAAGCTTGAACCGGTCGTCGCGGGCGCAGGTGCTCAGCGGCCCGACGATAGGCGTCTGATAGCCGCAGAACCTGCACCTGTTGTGGTCGTCGAGGTTGTAGGCGCCGAGCTCGTACCCGTTCCTGTCTATCAGGACATTCCCGCAACCTGGGCAGTACGTGTTCTCCGCGGGGTGGCCTGGAACGTTCCCGATGTAGACGTACCTCAGCCCCTCCTTCTTAGCCACCTCGACGTGCCTCTCCAACATCTCCACGGGTGTCACCGGCACGTCCATCATCTTGTAGTCCGGATGGAAGCGCAGGAAGTGGGTCGGAGTGTCAGGCCCGAGGTTCTCGTACACCCACTTGGAGAGCTTCCGCGCGCTCTCCAGGTCGTCGCCCAGCTTTGGAACTATCAGGTCGGTGATCTCGACGTGTATCTTCGTCTTGTTCTTGACCTCGAGTAGAGTCTGGAATATCGGCTCCGCGCTCGGGATGCCGATGTACCTCTTCACGAATCCCGTCTCGCCGCTACCCTTGAAGTCGACCGTCAGGCAATCGAGGAACTGCCCCATGACGGCCGCCGATTCAGGAGTCTCGAAACCATTGGAGACGAATATATTGAAGATTCCCTTCTCATGCGCTTTCTTCCCGACGTCCCTCGCGTACTCCATGAAGATGCTAGGCTCGTTGTAGGTGTACGCAATCCCTTCACATCCGTTCTCGACCGCCAGCCGGACGACGCCATCCGGCTCCATCTCGATGCCCTCCACCTTCCTCCTCTGGCTGATGTCCTGGTTCTGACAGTTGCTTACGGACACGAAGCTAGCTGAGTATGAGTGATCCCCCTCAACTTCCATATTGTAGACCGGGCCACTGTATTCCTCATCAGAGATGGCCCTGATTGGAACAAGCAAGTAACCCTCAACGTCCCTGACTTTGCTGGCAGCAAATGATAGCTCGCCTCCCGAGGACTGCGAGGGCGAAATGAGCAGACGAGTCATGTAGTCGTGATGCCTATTCACTGCTCGCCCCTGGATGACATAGTCTTCCTTGTTCTGAGAGACATAGAACCTAGGCAATAGATGAAGACGAAGCATCACGTACCAAACTCCTAGGCTAAGCTCTCTAGAAACGGACGTCGTGCCAATCCATCGAGATTTTGCATACCCGGTCATGTAGCCGTCACCCGCGATGTAACCCTCCAAGAAGCGGGCCAAGATTTTGCTTGAAACGTTATGCAGCAGGAAATCGGGGACCCTCTTGGTGTATTTGTTAGGACCTGCTGTGCCGTGCAGGAATATGCCAAGAGGAGCGCTACCACATTCTAGACGAAGCTCTGGACCTTGCCGGACGCGGCGAACTCTTGCCGCAAAAACCTTCTTCAGTAGTTCTTCGGTTCGATTTATGAGGTCCTCCTCATGATGCCCAAAGGAGAAGGTTACCTCCCAGCTATTCGGCCTGTCCTTTCGTCTTGTCGCGGATCCCTCGGCGCAGTAGATTCCTAGCAGTTCCGCGAAATCTTCATCGATTGAGATTTTTCTTGGAATTCCTGGCGCCTTCGCTCCGCCAAGAATGACACGACCATCTTTCTCCCGCGCCTTCCAGACAGACGGACGACGAGTCGATCGCCTTAGCGAGAGCACCTCGGCAGTGATTACTTGCAGACTGTCTACCGAAGTCGAT
Source organism: Nitrososphaerales archaeon (assembly GCA_030038365.1). GTDB lineage: Archaea > Thermoproteota > Nitrososphaeria > Nitrososphaerales > Gagatemarchaeaceae > Gagatemarchaeum. Next base: position 27,530 of record JASHPA010000166.1, on the reverse strand, counting down.
ACAATCGAATCACTTTGTTTTGGGATGGCTAGATGGTCCTTCAATGTAATCTCCTCAGCCCGCTTCTTCATGACTGTCTTGCTAGCTTCGTCGTAGATGAAAATGCCATGGTTAGGAGTGCATCTGATTTCGGGTAAGTAGAAGGGCCGAATTGTTTTGAGTCCTCCGCTGTAGGGGTGCCGAAAGACTTTGAGAACCTCCCTAAACTTACCTGTGTGGGTGAGCACACGCAGATCCCGATTGGGATATCCAATCTCCCCTTCGACATCACAAGCGGAAAAAACCTGATCGATTGTCTTTATCCCATGGTCTGTAATCACCGGCGTCTCTGGCGAAAAACAGTAAGAACAGAGCCAGCTGCAGCCCGTGGTAGCTATCGAAAATATCTTCGACCCAGGCCGATAGTGGGTGACCGGCTTCTTCTCTATCGGGTCGATGTGCCCCGTGATTATCCTGCCGTAATTGAGCAGGTACAGCTCCCCTCCCACTACCCCTCTGATGCCGCAGAGCCCCACCTGTCCTTCCCCTATCTGGCACCTTCTTGCGCACGCTGTACACTGGACGCGTCCGTTGGGCAGGCGTCGATAAAGTTCCGCGGCCTTCCCTGTCGCCACGGTGATCTTGGAGCTTCCTTCCTGCATCGATTTTTTTTGGGCTGGGCGGGCTTTATCTTTTGTGGAGTCCCGCGCCCCATATCCTTCTCTCAGCCGGGAGTTGCTATTGGGGTCGGAGCGCGGGATCCCTGAGCAGCATCCCTGCGCCGCCTATCTCGTCACTGCATCCGAGCTTCCTCAGAGTGTACCATAAGGTCGCGACGTTGCTGCACGTCGTTGGCTTTCCGAAATCCCTCTCAATTTTGTCCACGGCCTCCGCGGACCTGAGGTTCGTACAGCTGATGAAAATACCCTCGGCCTCGGCGGTATCCACCTGCGAGCTAGCTCGCAGGTCACACGCGGCTCTTGGTCACCCGTCTCGATGTCGTCTTCGAGGCCCAGTCCTCTGAGCTTGGTCACGAGCAGTCCGTTCTCGGCGAAGAAGGGCACCAGCTTCTCGTTTATCTCGTCTAGGTAGGGCGTCGCAACGGCCACTTTTTTTGACACCGAGTGCATGGAGTGCAGCTATCACTGCCTCGGAGGTGGTGACGACCTGCCTTCCAGTAGCTTGCTCCAGTCTGGCTCGCAGTTCTCTTTCGTGCTTGATTCCGCCGATGAAGCTACCACTCGTGCAAGCGTAAACGACGACGTCAACGTCGGCGGAGGATACCATCTTGGCCGCGTCCTCGGCGTCACGCTCCATCCTTAGGATGCCCTCTATCGTGTTGTTCGGACACATCATGCGAGCTGAGTGGACCGAAGTGCCTTTAGGAGCAAGCCTCCAAAAGTCCGGCTCTACGGTGGTGTTTGATGAAGGCACGAGCAACCCCGCCGCATATCGCGTCTTGTCCTCGCCAAGAAAAAGTCGGAGGAAATTCGACGCTCAAATAATAAACGTTCCCTGAAATCGTCCTGACCGACGTCCAACGACCGCTGGCGGTCCGATTTGAAGCCAACGAAGGCCGTCGGCTAACTGCCATACGCTGAAAGGTAGATCGCGCTGCCGCTCTTGCTCGACGCCAGCGCGGCTTCGGCTATCCTGATGACGTTGAGCCCGTCCCTGCCCGTGACGAGCGCCTTCCTCTTCTGCTCGATGGCCGAGACGAACTCTTTCAGCTCGAGCGTCAGCGGCTCCTGCACCGTGTGCGTGGGTACGATGGTGCCCGACTCCTCGTGTATCTGCATCTCCTGCGTTATGAAGTCGACCGTAGCAACGCCCCCGGTGAAGACCGCGCTCAGCTGACGGATCCTCATAGGCGTGACCCAGTTGGTCGTGATGAAAGCGGTCCTCTCTCCGCTGAACCCAAGAAGGATCGTCGCAAAGTCCTCGTTCTTCCCCATCACGTTCCCGACGCGCGCGTAGACCGTCCTGGGTTCCTCGCCGAAGAGCCACCTCGCCGTGTCGATGTCGTGGACCGACGCGTCCTTTACCACCCCGACGTCGGTGATGTTCTCTCCCCTTCTGTTCTCGCGGCGGTACTCGAAGAGGATCGGCCTGCCCAGGGAACCCTCGTCGATGATCTTCTTCAGCTCCGTGATCGCAGGGTTGAACCTCTCGATGAAACCCACGGTCAGTATCTTGCCAGAGGACTCGGCCACCTTGATGAGCTCCTCCCCTTCCTTCAGGGTGCTCGTCATCGGCTTTTCGACGAACGTGTTGACGCCGGCCTGGAGCGTCTTGGATGCCACCGCCAGATGCGTCGAGGCTGGCGTGCAGATGTTGACGCCATCGAGCCGCTCCCGCTTGAGCATCTCGTCGACCGAGCTGTACCCCTTGACCTGGTACCTGGCGGCGAACTCCTTGGCCCTGGCAGCGTCGACGTCGCAGACCGCGGCGAGGTTCCCCGCCTCGCTCAAGGCCCGAACATGGTTCTTGCCCCATCCCCCCGTGCCTACGACGGCGATCTTGACCAACGGAGAATCGAACTGACGCCGCCTGCTCGGCAGACCACTTAATGATTTCTGATTACACCCTCTGCAGAGAAGGCGTCCCCTTCAGTATGGAGAGTTCCGTCGAGCGCGACCCTCCCTTGAGACCCTTCACCCATTCGAAGTCGGCAGACGAGCATGCGATGACCACGTTGTGCTTGTACGGGTCCATCACCTCCTCCCTTCCCGCGCTCATCTGCGCATGCCTCACATCGGTGACATAGTCCCTCAGCCGTTCCTCGATCCTCTCGGCGGTCTTCGCTCTGTCTGCCCGCATCTCGTACTTGTCGACCGTCCACGCCACTACCACCCGCGTCCTGCTCGCCTTGAGCTGCATGTCCCTGAGGAGGTCCCTGGTCTCTTCGACGATGTACCGCACGTGATTCTCGAGGCTTTTCAGGGCTGCCCCTGCCAGGTACGTGAGGGGCTCTCCGACGTCCTCGCTGGCCTGGACGGCCGTCAGGTCGTAGACGTGCGACGCCAGGTCGTCGATGTACCTCTCCGCTCCTCCTGCGGGGATCTTCTGTCCTCTTGCCCTCCTCATGAGCTCTATCTCGGTCGAGATCGAGGCGCTGGCGTTCAGCACGGAGGAGACGTGCGAGAGTTCGAGCGAAGCGATGCTAGCATCGGTCGACTTGAGCCCGACCTCGTCGGGCGCGACCTGTCCTTCCATCTTCGCGAACGAGGCCACCGGCGATGGCTCCCCACCCGGCCTGAGGGAGCAATATCCATAGTTGATCGCCTCTCCGACCTTCATCCCTGTCTGCTTCTCTATGAGCGCGATGTTGTCGCTGTTACCTCCTACACCTACCGGCAGGACGTTGATGACCATCCCGCCCTTCGAGATGTGTTTGGCGACCTCCCTCAACTTCCCGCTCGACTCTATTATCGACTCGTCCCCGGTCCTCCTGAGCTTCGGCGTGAACAGGACCACCCTTGCCTCAGAGAGGACCTGGGGGATAGGTTTCAGCCCCATGAGCGATTCCTCCCCAAGCAGCTGCGCAACCGTCCTGTTGCTCTTCACCATCGGCGGGTCGAGGTCCATGGCCATCTGGAGCGTGTCGTCGACTATGGTCACTGATGCCTTTTCGACCATCTTCGCAGCGAGGGCGTACCCTTCCGTCGTCAGCCCGTATATCGCGACTTTTGGTTTCTGCAACGCTCCGAACTCTATCCAAGGATACATGCGCGAAGCGTTATAGACTTTGGCGCATCCCGCGCCTCGCTGCATGGACAGGCGTCGAAGGAATTAGTGCGCAAGCCGAGCGCCTAATAAGGCGGGCTCCAGGAGACTGGCGCGAACTTGCCCGAGCGCGCACGCTCCAGCAGCGAAGGAACGCCCCGGAGGATGCCTTCTTGAAAGTATGGCTAGACCTGTTGACCCCGAAGCAGCTGCTCTTCTTCAGGCCGGTGGCGGAAGAGCTCCGCAAGGGGGGCCACGAAGTCCTGCTGACATCGAGGCACTACCGTGAGGTGGAGCAGCTCGCGTCCCTCCTCGGCATGGACCTGAACTACTTCGGCGCCCGAGGCGGCAAGGACCCCTACGACCAGCTCCGAGCGAGCCTCGAGAGGATGAACGCTCTCCTCCCGGCGATCGGCAAGTTCCAGCCGAACGTCTCGGTCTCCGTGGCTTCGGCGGACTGCGCCCGGATTTCCTTCGGTATACGATGCAACCATGTCGCGGTAAGCGACTCACCTCATTCGGTCATCGCGGGGAAGCTCTCCCTGCCCTTCTCCCACCACCTGCTGACGCCGTGGATAATCCCCTATATCGCCTGGTACCGCTTCGGCCTCCAGAGGCGCGAGATAACCAAGTACAGGGCTCTCGACCCCGCCGCCTGGCTGAAGCGGGAACCGCCGAAGGCCCCGCTCGAGGTGAAGCTGGAGGCGGGGAAGCCCACCATCCTCGTCAGGCTCGAAGAGTCGTACGCGCCCTACATGATAGGGACCGACGCCACCTGGGCGGAGAGGGTCCTGCAGAAGCTCGCGTCCGACTACCGGAACTGCAACCTCGTGGCCCTCTGCAGGTACCAGGACCAGCTCGAGAGGGTGCAGAAGATGTTCGGGGATGTCTTCATCGTCCCCGACAAGGTCGTCGACGGGGCGGGTCTCATACGGCGCTCCGACGTCTTCATAGGCATGGGTGGCACCATGACCACGGAAGCCGCGCTCATAGGCGTCCCCACCATCTCCGCGTACCAGGGACACGGGCTCTACACGGAGAGGTACCTGCGCACGAGCGGGTTGCTGTTACGCACACACAACATCGAGAGGCTCTCGCCGCTCGTCAGGAAGTGCCTCGCGCCCAACTACAGGAAGCACTGCGCAAGGAAGGCGAAGAAGGCGCTCGACTCTATGGAGGACCCCGTAGAGAAGATCGTGGGGTATCTCGTGAAGAAAGAGAATTTCGTCGTGCACTGACCGACAACCCTTGTCTGGCTACCAACTCTTCCCGCGATTGGTAGCCCGGTGGTGTCGGATTCGTTGGGCTTAATTGCCCTCTGAACATCATGGGTAATGGCGTCTGTTCCTCTTCAACGGCGCTTCGCCGATGTCTTAGCGCTCACCAACATGAAACCACGTGGCAGAGGCTATGGCGAAGGGATCTCCGCATACTGTTTTCTGGCCAGACTATGACTCGTACGATCTCGGAGCCCTGGCAGGCATGCTGTATGGAGACGGAAATCTCATCAAAAGAGAAGAGCTGCCTTACGGACTGGAAAATGGCGAATCGAACTTTGTGAAGGGGACTTGGGAGTTGTACAATCATACAGGAGCCTGACCCTTGCCCTCTTCAATGTGAAGGCCACGATTAGGGATAGGACCACATGGTATGAAGCCTACTACTGTAGCAGGATCGTGTATGAGTTCATGACACATGTAGGAGAGCATCCCAACGGAAAGAAAACGGGTAGACTTCGGATTCCGGAGTTTGCGAAGCAACACTCGGACACCCTGCGCGGATTCATAGCAGGGTTATTCTCGGTTGAGGGGTCCGTAACTTTTGCGAGTAATGTGAAACTCCAGATTCAGATGCTCGAGCCGATCCTGATTCAGGAGTTCTACTTGGTGCTCCAGCAGTTCGGGCTCCGATCCAAAATCTATCATTATCAGAAGGATGGTAAGACAATGTATGGACTGCGTCTCTACGGTTCAGCCGATTGCCAGGCTTTCCCTTTGAAGATAGGATTGATAGGAAAGAAAAGGAAGCAACTGACTAGCTTTTTAAATCGAAACAGGCGCGGGCCTTCCAGCCCGGAAGCAGCCCGGTGGAGGACTTGTGTCCGTCGACTGTAGTGGCAAGCATAGGGGCCTTTGGAGCCCTTGACCCAGGTTCGACTCCTGGCCGGGCTACCTCATTTATGGCCCTTCATACACTGTTGCCTTATTTCAGACGCTTCGGCAGTCCACGTAACTCGAAGCGAATCTGCAGACGGTTCTTGTGAAACCAAAGCTGCTGGTTTTCCGGCGAACCAATGTGGGTCAGGCCACTTTTACTTATTGAATGCGGAATCTATTCAATATAAATCCACTCCAGATGAAGACGCGCGACGTCCCCGAGGAACAACGAATGACGACCGAGAGCCTCTCTTCACCTCCCGCCTCGCCGGGGACCAACTCCCTCGGGAAGGGCATACTCGACCGGAGACGCATCATGATCGTCGTCTCCGTCCTCGTCGCCGCGAAGGTGGTCGTCCTCGCCGGAACCTTCGTACTCTTCACTAGGGGAAACTTCCAGACATTCACGGTTCTTCCGACCGAGCGCGGCTTCACCGCGATGGTTCATACGATGGCCACGAACTGGGACGCCTATCTGTACCAGTCGATCGCCTCGACGGGATACCCGCGACTTCCCTTTTCGGAGCTGTACGCATTCTCACCGTTCTATCCTGCGCTCATCTATCTTGGCCATTTCGCCACCGGCTCCTACTGGACGGCTGCCCTGCTGGTCACCAATCTCCTCAGCTTCGTCTTCCCGATCATACTGCTGAAGCTCTTCGACCTGAGGACGGCCCTGCTCGCCGAGGTCTTCCCAGTCTACGTCGCGTATTCCCTGGTCGGCTATTCAGACATGCTGGCGCTCGTCTTCCTCGGTCTCGGCCTCCTGGCGTTCGTCAGAGGTAGGCGGCTCGCTGCCGGGGTCTGCCTGGCCCTCGCCGGGCTAGTCTTCTACGACCTTCTGGTCGCCGCAGGGGTTGCGACCGCCTATGGAGCGCTGCTTGCCTGGGGAGGCAGGGCGAGCGTCTCCACGGTGCTCAAGACTGCTCTCCCACTCCTCCTTCCCGGCGTCGTCGCTGGGGTCTGCGTGCTGGGGGCGTATTGGGTCGCGACCGGGAGTCCCTTCACCTTCCTGAAGCTGGAACACGAGCTCTGGTCGGTCGGGGCAGCGACGCCGTGGGGGCAGATCGAATGGCTCTACAACGGCCACGGAGAAGGTTCCTTCGACCACATACCATGGCTGGTCGACGGGATTTCGCTGTCGTCGACGTACTGGGTACTGAGGAACGTCTTCTTCGAAGCTTTCTTCTTTGCCGGGGTCTGTCTCCTAGCCGCGCTCAAGGGCCTGAAAGAACGCTGGCTTTTGGTCGGCTTCTCGCTGGTCCTCTCGGTACCACTGCTCTTCGTCCAGGGCACGCCGGTCTACTCGATTCCCCGTCTGCTGCTGGCGGCGTTCCCCGTGTTCTTCGGTTACTCCCGCAGCGTGGTCAATCGAAAGTGGAAGGTGGCCGTCTATACCATCCTGTGCTTGGCCGCTGCTGTCTGGGCGTTGCTGACGTTCACGGTAGCGTTCTTCGCATAGAGGCCGTCCTCGTCAAGCGACGCTGATGGGCTCTCCCTTCTGCGGGAGCGTCACCTTCGAGGAGGTCATCGAGGAGAACAGTCCGGGGTTGTCCGTGTGCACTGGCACCACGCGTCGCGCGCCGATACCGTTCACGAGCTCCTTTACCTGGCGCGTCGGCGCGTGCCCGGACGCATGAATCTGGTGATAGCTGAACCCGAAGTGCTCGACCCAGTTCTTCACTAGCTCCTCGTCGCGCTCCCCCTCCTCGTTGAAAGCCTCCGTCGAAGCGTGGATGTAGGCCCCACCAGCGTCGGGGCGGATGTCGATGAGCTCGGGAAGCTGCGCTTCATCAAGGTGGAGCAGATATCCCTTCTGATCCTTCTTGATGTCTGCGGCGGAGACTCCTCCGTCCAGGAACGGTTTCTCCCATCTGAAATAGTCCCCGTCGTCGTAGGAACCTTTCTTCTTTCTGCGCACGTAGACCGAGACGTCCTTCCCCGGCTTGGGAACCCTGAGGTTCTTGTCGTCCTGCAACTTCACCAGCAGCGCCGCGACCTTCATCGACACGACCAGTCGTCTCCCAGCCACCTCGCAGGCTCTGAAGAACGAAGACACCCGGTCGATGTCGTTCCCCCTGAATGAGGAGAAGACAAGCCCCTCGTTCTTGGCGAGGAGAGCCTGTGTCTCTGACACCACCTCCTTCTCCCCCATCTCCCTCCTCGGGTCTCTCTGGCCGACGCGGGTCCCCTCGGAGATGAGGACATTCGGTCTCGCTCCAGCGGCCGCCTCTATGAAGTCCCGCGTCATGGAGCCCTTGGGTCCGTGGAACCGGAAGTCGCCCGTGTACACCATCGGCCCCTCTGAGGTGAAGATGATGAACCCATACGTGCCCGGAATCGAATGGTCGACGTGCACGGGCTGGACCTCTATCGACCCGACCCTGAACCTGTCGCCGGTGCGGAAGGTCTCGAGCCGATGGCCTTTGAGAGGCGAGCCGCCCGGCAGATTCTGGCACGCTTCGTGCATCAGAGCGGTCGTCTCGCCGCAATAGACGGGTATCTGAGCGTCGGTGAGGCCTATCCTTCCCGTGTGGTCGAAGTGGTAGTGGCTGAGGATTATCGCGTCGACGAGCGGTGGTTCGTACTTGACATGGGTGTTCTGGAGGGCGTCCTCCGAATACAGCCCGGCTATCTCAGGGAGCAGACCGAATTCGAAGAAGTCTCCCGCGCCGTTGACCCTCCGGGGAATCACATATTGGGCGAAGTAGTCTGAGCCGTCGGAGAATCCCGCCCCAAAGTCGAGCATCACGGCGGTGTCCCTGTCTCTCAGCAGTATCTTGTTCCCGCCGATCTGTCCGACCCCTCCGTAACAGGTGACCGAGACCCCCATCAGGGGCGGTCGAACCGAGCTTCGATATATGAATAGAGAAGACACTCAGAGTATGGTGAGCTGCGGCAGTGGTGGTCCGGTCCCGCCCCCCTGCGGCACGGGGGTCCGGGTGCTTGGTTCATTCCCAAGCGATCACCGTCGACCTGTCCTGTACCGACAACCTCACGCAGCGATGGCTCGCCCTTCGACGGTCTCAGGCACCTTATATTGCGGGACTGGACCAAGGTCGCGTTCGTGACAACGCTGAACGCCGGTAGGAAGGCGCCCGACGAGGTCAACGTCGTGATCGAGATACCCAGAGGGAGCAACGTGAAGTACGAGATAGACGAGGAGACCGGATTCGTCTTCGTCGACCGCTTCCTCTACACCCCAACCTACTACCCGTTCAACTATGGCTTCATCCCTCAGACCTCGGCGGAGGACGGCGACCCGCTCGATACTCTCGTGGTGACGGAGGAACCAGTCTATCCGATGTCGGTCATCCGGTCGAGGCCGATAGGGGTGCTGGTGATGGAGGACGAGAATGGTCCCGACGCCAAGGTGATAGCGCTTCCGGCCAAGAGGGTGGACCCGAACTACTCGGGCGTCGACGACATAAGGCAGCTCCCCGCGTTCACAAGGAAGCAGATCGAGCATTTCTTCCAGCACTACAAGGAGTCCGAGCCAGGCAAGTTCGTAAAGGTCGACGGCTGGGAGGACCATCGGCACGCGCGTTCACTGATAACCGAGGCCTCTGAACGGTTCGCGCGGAAGAGGCCCGGCCGAAAGTCAAACAGGTAGCCTTTAATCCGGTCGGCCTGTCGCAGAACAGGACATGGCCACCAGCAGCGGGGCCGGAGGCTGGAACCGCATGAGGATAAGCGACGAGAACCTGCACATCTCCGCGTTCGACCTCATCAAGTCCGACCCGGACTCTGTGCTGCTCGTGAGGGCGACCGACGCCCACCCTCTCGCATTCAGGAGGGGCAAGCTGATGCTCCCGGCGACTATCCTGCGGTTCGGCGAGAAGCCATCGGATGCAGCCCAGAGAGCCGCAGACTCGGAGGTCTCGGGGATCGACGGGGCGACCAGGAAGTTCGCCGACCTCCAGTCGTTCATGGGCGGACATTGGGACATAGTGATAGTCTTCGAGTTCGACGTCCCGCCTGGGGCCAAGCCCACCGCCAAACCGCCCTTCGTGGATGCCGGCTTCTACAAGCTGAGTTCGCTGCCGAGGGCGTCCATCGCCGAGGACCACCTCGAGGTAATCGACGAGCTGCAGCGGACGGTCTGATACGGCGGAGATCATCAGCACCGGAATCTAACTCAGACGAAACATGAAGATAGTTTCCAGCTTCTAAGCATTTACCTAGTAAAGCATACGCTTAAATTTTCAAGCAGTTCTTTCATGCATTATGACTATCGACGACAAGGTTCGGTTCGGCATGCTGGCACTCGGCGGAGCGACTCTCGTGCTGACGGCGATGGGGGTCCATCCCGGGCCACTGACCACCGGGCTGGTCGGCTCTGCAGGCGGACTCTAAACGCGTCTATTGTGGGTTCCGGCCCGCACCGGAGCCCTCTCCAATTTTCATTATCAGGCTCCGGAACCTGGCGAGGATTTCTTCCGTGTTGAACGTCCACATCCTCTCGCTGCCATCGAAGAGGCCGTAGGATATGACATAGCTGAGCGTGTTCATCTGGTCGATTACGTGGTACTCAGCCCTCGTGCCATAAGTCGAGATGGCGTTCTTTAGGAAGACGAACGCATCGTTGATCATTTCGACGGGAAACGCGAACTCGGCGTAGTAGTCGCTCCCGGCGGCCTCGCTCCAGATGAACGGCACCTTGTTCATCTCTGCCGTCAGCCGGACCCGCTCCGCCTCGTCGACCTCCCTCACCAACACCGCGATGAAGATGTACCTGTGAGGCCTGTGCTCAAGACGCTCGGTCTTGGGGTCGTATTTCGTCCCTGTCCATCTCAGCGTGTACCCCTTGATCATCTGCTTCTCCTGGACGTGCTTTACCCAGTGCCAGGACAACGTCTTGTAGTTGATATCAACCCCATCGTTGGCCTTTATCGCTTCCCTTATCTCGCTCAGGGGGCGTGTAGCGTCAATCTGGAGCTCCTTCATCAGCAGCAGGTCGACCTTGTCGAACTCGAAGGGAGCGAACCCTGGCTCGTGGTCGTCCTTACCGTGCTCGACAGGCTTGCTCCAGTTGAACTCCCACATACCGTGCTCAAAGTCATAGTATTCCGCCCGCATGGGCACGTTCCTGTACCAGTCGAAGGTGTAAAATTCTACTGACGCGAAGATGCCCAGCCCTTGAATCTTGGTCATGAGCTCGACGAACCTGTCCTTGAACTGGCGCGGCACGTTAGCATGGACAAGGTATGACCCCTCCGGCATGAGCGAGGACAGGTTGGTCACGTAACATATCCTGTTCATGGCAACGGAGAGCTCCTTGGCGAAGGGGGCATAGTTTTCACCCAACCGGACCTTCATTATGATCCTCTGCAGGTTGAGACCCTGAAAGTTGAGTCGCGCCTGCAGTGCAAACCCCTTCGAGAGTATCTTTTCCTTGTACCTGTAACGTATGGTTTCCTTGTACTGTCCTGATAATCTCGCGATAAGGTCGATATCTGGCCCTATTTTCATCACCAGCTTCGCGAGCTGAGCCATCTCAGGAATCGGCTGTCCGCCGGTTACCTTGCCGCTCGGCTCATTGACCATTAGACCAATATGTCGGAATATGGATTATATATAAGATTATGAAAAAGGCGTTCTTGGTCTGGAGAGGTGGCTGAAAGTGGACGTTGATAGTCCATTTACGCGAACCGCCGGAGACAGAACCGCCAGCAAAACCACATTCAGTGAGCTTCATATTCCGGATGCGACGTTAGGAAAAACGTGAAGCTTTGGTACTTCGATTTATGGTCATTGCGAGTGAATACTCTGCTCTTTGCCTTTCGTGAGCCCGGCACAGGCGATTCCTATCGTTGCACGCGAAGCTACGCCACGAGCGCTGCATTCCGAGCGAGACGGCACCACCATGATGGCTTGCATCCAGTCTGGAACCAAGAGACTCAGGCATGAGCGCATGGATTTGCGACCAGAGGTGCGCTGCGTCGCTCCGACGGCGAGGAACTCGCTGGAAGACGAGAGCCTCCCCGAGCGCGTGGCACAAATGTGGGACCACAGGGTCTCTTCAACCAACGGGCCTCCTGGGGGATGCCCTGCCAGCCATTTCGACAGGCGGAAGAAGACCCCCGAAGACCCCCTGGTCGGTGGTCGTTCCATATCGCGCCCCCGAAGAAGCACGGCCGATCTACTGCTAAAATACGGGGAATGGATGACCTTCCCTGTTATGAACAGACGCGAATTCAAACCTCTTGGGGGTTCGCTATGAAGCCCGCCCGTCTGGGACAATACACAGTTATCGCTCCAGACGCGAGCATAGGGTCTGGCGTTTCGATATGGAACCTTGCGTATGTGGGCTCTCGAACGGTGATCGGCGACAACGTCAGCATTGGTTCCCTCGCCCACGTGGATTACAACGTCGAGATAGGCGATAACACCAGGATAGAGGGTTTGGCCTACATCCCGCCCAAGAGCAGGATAGGCAAGGATGTCTTCATCGGTCCTGCCGCCGTCCTGACAAACGATCCCTATCCTATGTCGCCTAAGATGGTGGGCGTGACCATCGAGGACGGCGCGATAATCTGCGGAAGGGCCGTCATCAAAGCCGGCGTGACGATAGGCAGGAGGAGCGTGGTGGCGATGGGGGCTGTCGTGACGAAGGACGTGCCACCTGAGACGGTCGTCCTGGGCGTACCCGCTAGGAAGGTCTACACCAGAAAGGAATATGATGCGAAGAAGCTCACATGGGAGTCGTCCGGCTCTCCCTAGATCAGAACGAATCCACCGCAAACACGCCCGCTGCTCGTACTCCGGGGAGCACCGTGTCAAGCAATATCCTGAGAGGGAGCCAAGGAAAAGGTGGCGGAAGTGAAGCTATGGGCGAGTGGCTCTACCAGTGCGATGAACGGCTGGCCTTCAGCCGGCGTCCACAGCTAGGGCCGGGATGATGAGCGTAAGACCATTGAGGTCCTTGTCCTTCATGGGATCCAGGTCAGCGCGGAGGTAAGGATTGAGAGGGCGCAGGCGAAGAGCGTCAGGGTGAGTATGACCTGGACTATCTGCCTCTCGTCAGCGGGAGCGCCGAGAAGTATCAGCCTCACGAGCGTCGTCGGCGCCTTCGCGTCCTCGGTCGCGTGCAGCTTCCCGTCTGCTCCGAGGTACGTCGGCCTCAGTTTCATCTGCTTGTGTTCGACGAGACCCCTGGCGCTGTACAGGATGTAGTAGGAATTGATGACTGCCGGGATCAGCGCTACCAGCGCGGCCATCTCCACGTTTCCCATTATCGCGAGCGCGGCGTAGAGCGCGCCGAACGCCAGGCTTCCCGTGTCACCGTCGAACGCCTTGGCGGGGAACTTGTTGTAGTAGTGGAAGCAGAATGCCGTGGCCATCAACGGCATGGCTGCTGCTAGCCTTAGCCAATCGAAGGTCGAAGACGCCAGACCCTCCAGGAGCATCCCCACGACCAGAGCCACCGAGACGATGCCCGTGAAGCCGGATATCTCGCCGTTGAACGCGTCGAGCATATTGAAGGCGTTCGCCGAAACCGGCATCGCGACCACTATGAGCACGGCGAATATGATGAAGTGCGTACCCGTCTCCCCGAATATCGGGAAGGCCAGGGCGCCGGTGTAGAGGGAGTGATGTACCTGCTCCTCTATGATCAGCGGTGCCGCCGCGAGCGCCACCAGAGCCGGCTTGACGATGCCGCCGAGCCCTCGCAGGTCATCATAGAGGCCGACAGCGCCGGCCACGACCGACACCTCGATGGCGACGACCGGTATCGTGGACTCGTGGAGCAGGTAGATCCCGATTTCACCGGCGACTATCGCCGCTATCAGCAGGGGCCCGGCAGGGGTAGGTACCTTCGTCTGATCAGGCTTGTGCACATCGGTCGCTACTCGTCCCATCGAACGCAGCATGCTGAGGTATCGCGGCATGAAGGCGAAGATGACCACACAGGGGAGCGAGAATGCCACGACGAAGGCCGCAACGTCGCGGTCAGAAGGCAGCAATTTTTTCTGCTACGCCGGCCCCGCCCTCGTCTTTAAAAGATTCCAACCGGTTGGTGTGGTCAGGCCTCGGGGTCGACCCCTACCTGCTTTGCGAGCGTCTCGAAGTCCGCCTTCGCGTCCCGCGTCCCGGGGGTCGAGGACTTGGCTGAATAATGGACGGACGCGTGCACCATCGCGTTAAGGAGAGCTCCATCGACCTGCTTGACAGCTTGGAAGTATTCTACGCCCTGGTATGAGTAGGGCATCCGGATCTCACCTCGCTCGGGGAAGAATCCAGCGGGCGAGTTCGGGGGGAGGTGTGCGAACACGACCTTGAGCTTCGGGAGCGGGTCCGGGAACCTGTCGTTGAGGTCGTCGAAGTGGAAGTTCAGCAGTGTCTCGTCGACGCGCACCTTCCCGTCGAGTCCCAGCGCCGACCAGTTCGCGCATCCGTATGCAGTCGTCACTCCTGTTGCTATCAGGAACGCGAACTCGTGGACTCTCCAGTTGTAAAGCTCTGTCGGGACGAATATCGACTGAAGGAAGACGACGAACCAGATTGTGGTGAGAATCAGGGTCGCGTAGATGACCCCATAAGCGTGCCACCAGTAGCTGCTCATGCGCCCGAGCTTGCGGGTATCCTGCCTCCACAGCCTCAGCAAGCCGAAAACGGCCATTACCGTCACTATAGCCTGTCCCGCGATGGCGGCAGCCGACGACCCCACCCCGATGACCCCTGGCGGGGCGTAGAACCTGTCCCAGATGAGCCCGGAGACGACCGCGATTGTGATGCTCGCAGTCCAAAAGAACATTGAGAGCCTTCGCCTCGCGGGGACGTACGTGCCGAAGAGGACAGGCGAGAAGAGCATGATTAGGCCCAGGAGCCCTGCGATGGTGTACGGCGTGTCGTAGATGAGGACAGCCAGGACAGGCCCTAGCGGGTTCGCGCTGATGTCGGCGATAGCATTGTCCCTCCCCGGAATGAGCGTGAGGGCGTTGCACACCGAGAGCGTCAGGAACGCCGCGGCGACCCAGAAGAGACCCGAGGAGCGGATGTCGGGGATGTATTGCTTGATGTCCAACCAGCTAGGCCGAGGCTTCTGCCGGCCCAGCGGATTTGAGGATATCTGGTCCGGCGCTCTGTCTAAGGAATCCCCAGCCAACAATTAAATATATCAGGGACTTGGGTAGGCGGCAAGTTTCACTTGAATATCAAGGATTTGCGCGACGGCATGCGCACCGTTGAAGTTGAGGGAGAAATAATCGACATCTCATCTCCGAGGGAGGTCACGCTTAGGACCGGAGGGCAGGCGAGGGTAGCGGATGCGACGCTGAGGGACGAGAGCGGCACGATCAAGATGTCGCTGTGGGATGCCCAGATCGACCAGGTCGCAAAGGGCGTAAGGGTCAAGGTCACGAACGGTTACATCAACACCTTCAGGGGCGAGAGGCAGCTCAACGTCGGAAGGTACGGCAAGCTCGAGCCTGTCGAGGGCTAGGCCAGCATAGGGTCCAGCAGACCGATAGGCGTATTTCCATCCGGCTTACGGCGACTTTTCGAAATGGGCAGGACGGGGACTGCTTACCGGAAGCTTCGTGCGTCGTTAGTCGACAAGCCGACCAACTTCGGATGGGTTATCGAGGGAAGTCTCGCGGGTTCGGGACTCCCGGCATCCGTCTCCCAGGTGAGGTGGCTCCAGAGACATGGCGTGAAGTCGATCTTGACGCTCAGGGAGGAGCCTCTACCGAAGGGGTACATCGACGGCACTGGCGTCAACTATATGCACATCCGGATGTCCGACCACGACCCCCCCTCACAGGAGTCTCTCTCCAAGGCCGTCGGTCACATCAGGAGCGAGATTGAAAAGGGAAACGCGGTGGTGGTGCACTGCCTGGCCGGCCAGGGCAGAACAGGGACGGTGCTTTCCTGCTACCTCGTGCAGTACCAAGACAGAGAGCCTGCGGAGGTCATCGCCAAGTTGAGGAATGACAGACCTGGTTCGGTCGAGTCGTCGCAGGAGAGTGCCGTCTATGAGTACGCCAAGAGGGTCAGACCAGCGAAGAAACAGCGGTGAAGAGGAACCACACACCGAAAGCAGCCAGTATGGCACCTGATACGTAGATGATGTAGGGATAGACTTCCCTGTACCTGCTCACCCCGGCGTGAAGGAGCAAGGAGAAGGCAAGCGTCCATGCGATTATCCCAGTGAAGAATCCGAAGACTATGCTGAACCCGAACGTCGTTACCATACCGACGCCCACGGCTATCCACCAGGCCAGCTGAAAGGGGTTGGAGAGCCCGATCGTGAGCCCCAGGACGTAGGGTCTGCCGCTCTTCTTCCCTTCCTGAGGGCCGCTCTTCGCGCTCTTCAGCGTGACATAGGCTAGGTAGAACATGAAGCACCCCCCGACGAGAAAGAGTATGTCCCGTATCTCCCCCGAGGCAATCAGGGCCGTCAGCCCGAAGTAGGTCAGCAGGAAGAAGATCGCGTCGGCCGTCGTGGCGCCTAGAAGCGTCGACCACCCTGCGAACCAAGACTTGGTGACCTGATAGGCTGCCGCTGCGTTGACCGGTCCCGGAGGCGCGGCTATCGAGATACCCAGTACGACCCCCGTGAGGAAGACCTGCCAGCCCTCGAGCAACGGAGCCTGCGGGAGACTGCGCCACTATAACTTTTGCAAGGTTGGCATAAGGAGACACGGAGTTTCCATGGCGAACGCGCTCTGCCTTTCCGTCAGCCTGCCCTTGTCGTCGAGAGAATCGGCGAACAGCAGAAGCCCGCGCCACTTGCCACGAGACAAGAGGGCTGCGTAGAAAAAGCACACCGGCGGCGGCCGAAGAGTCCTTCTACAGCTCGCCGATCTTCTTCATGTCATCGAGGCCCGACGCGACCGCCTTCTCAAACAGGGCCATCTCGGGCTTACCCATCGGAAGCGACGCGAATGCACTGTGGAACGCAGGCATGCTTACCCCGTATGGCAGCATGAGCGCGTCTAGGATTCGTCCCTTCCTCTCGTCAGAACTCTCTGCCGTCTCGGCGTTGTTGATCGGGTCCTTCGAGAAGTGCATGAAGAAGATGGAGCCGATTCCGGTCATCGCGTGGGGGATGCGACGCTCGGTGGCGAGCTTGTCGAGGATTCTCGAGGCTTCTCCGCCAGCCCAGGCCAGATGCTTGTAGGCGTCGGGCGTGAGCTGCTCCAGGGTAGCCAGACCCGCGGCCATCGTCACCGCATGTGCGTTGAAAGTCCCGGACTGCTGGAGTCTGGCCCTGCCGATATGCGGGAAATCCGCCTTTGTGTACTGGTACTCCTTCATCAGCCTGTCTGTAGCAAGGAACGCGCCGGCCGGGAAGCCTCCACCGATGATCTTGCCGAGCGTCACGCCATCGGGCTTGACTCCCATTATCTCGCTTATTCCTCCTCTTGCGACCCTGAATCCTGTCACGACCTCGTCGATGATGAAGGGCACACCTGCTTTCTCCGTCTCCTCCCTGACTGTCTTGATGAAAGATCTGGTCGGCGGAGCGGATCCGGCGTGCCCGAGCAAGCCTTCCATGACCACCGCCCCTAGTTCGGCCTTGTCCTTCCGGAAGGCCTTGACGAATGACTCTTCGTCATTGTAGCTGTATCGGGTCACCAGCGAGAGGTATGACTTGGGTATGCCCGGACTGGTCGTCACAATATCATGGCTGCCGTGGTATGCTCCCGTCGAGAGCATTATCCTGTCCTTTCCCGTCGAGGCGCGGGCAGCTCGGATGAGCTTCATCGTGGCCTCGGTCCCCGAGGGTGTGAAGAGCAGATGGTCCCCGAACGGAAATGCCTTCTTGATTTTCTCGGCGAGCTCCACCTCGAGCTCGGTAGGGCCGCCGCACCAGAACGCGTCGGTCTGGGCCTCGATGGCCTTCTGGACCCGGGGGTTTCTGTGGCCGAGGACGAGGGGTCCCATGTTGTTGGCGAAATCGAGGTACTTGTTGCCGTCTACGTCCCAGACATAGGGTCCCTCTCCCTTCTTGATGTAGAGCGGATAGGGCGAATAATAGTAGGGTGCGCGGGTGCTCCCACTTGGCAGCGAACCCTGTGCCCTTTCGAAAAGCTTCCTCGAACCTGCGGTCTTCTGCATGAACTCGTCCATGCGACCCTTCGTCAACTGGGTAGAGACCAAGAAATCTATCATACATCGTTGGCCGTTTCGCTATTTTTGTCTTACGCCCCATTTCAAACTATATTGAAGGCCACGGCAGACACGTCCCGGCTTCCTTGAAGGACAACCTCGGCTATCTCTCGACCATCGCCCTCACGTTCCTCGTGGGTTTCACGGTCGTTCTTGGTCTGGCACAGCTGGCCCCCGTCGCCTTCCTCTATCATTACACGTACTACGCGAACGTCGCTGGATACGCAGCCCTCATACTCATAATAGCCACTGCTGTCCTGATGCTATTCAAGAAGCCGATCGTCCGTCGGATGAGGGATCCTGATTTGCTTCGGGGCATACACATCGCCGTGGCAGGACTGGGCGGGGCGTTCCTCGTCTTCCACGTCACGTTCTTCCTGCTCTTCCCTCTCAGCATTCCCGTGCTCTTCGGATACGTCGCGACCTACGCTGCCCTCGCCATCTGGATAACCGGTACGTTCTTCTTCGAGAGGCTTAGGAGCTCTGTGTTCTACCACGGGCTGCTGTCCCTAGTCGGGATAGCGCTTATGGTAGTGCATGTCTTCAGTGCCGGAAAGGCCCTCCCTGATGACGTCGCTGGCGTGGTGCTCATCCTCATGGCCTGCTCCGTACTCGCCATCGCGGTGAAGCGGTTCACGGAGCTACCCACCGCCGACAGGAGCGCCGAAGGTTTTCAGCCAAGCTGAGCGTCCCCGGATGAATCGGGGTCTGTCCTCGGCTCGTGTCCCTCCTGCATCGTGATCCCTGTCAGGGCTATTGACACAGACCTCATCAGGGGAAATCCGCGGGGCGCGGGGCCGATATCTGGAAGCTTGGAAGGTCACGAGGCCAGCGTCGTATGCGGCACTCAAACGAGACGACCGAGACTCTCCTTCGGAACTACCTGTCGCGAAGGGTCTGGAGGCTGACTAGGAACCGGTCCCATTTCATAGGGATGCGGTGAAGTCTCCCGCCTGACCGGCAAACCTTAATGAGACACTTTATCCCGCAAATGCTGCCTTGGGCCGGTGGCAGTGTTACAGGTGCTCGTACATCGTCGAGGGCGAAAACGCCCCGGAGGAGTGCCCCAGTTGCCACTATTCGATAAGTTTCTGGATTGAGCAGGCTGAGGAGAAGCCGCAGACCCTCAAGGATTATGTCAGGACCAACCTGGTAAGGATGGATGGCAACGAGTCCGCTTGGAACGCGGCCAAGATAATGAAGGAACGGGACACCGAGAACGTCTTGGTCACGATAGACGGAAAGCCGACAGGCATGGTCACGGAGAGGGACATAGTCAACATGGTCGCCGCGGAGGACCTGAACGCCTCCAAGGTCACTCTTAGGCAGATAATGTCACAGTCACTCGTGACTGCCCCCTCAGACACTTCTGTCGCAGAAGGCCTGAGAATAATGGCGGCCCACCACATCCGCCGGCTGGTCGTCACCGAAAATGGGACTCCGATCGGGGTGGTCAGCCACAGGTCCATCCTTGGCGGAAGCTTCAGAGCTACCGGCGATACACCACCTGGCCAGGAATAAGGCCGTCCTTGTGGCTCTCTTTCGGAAGTCTGGAGTTTTTAAGCCACGAGGAAGGCCTCCGGCCGATGGCATACACCTGTCCCAACTGCTCCACGGAGCTCCCCTCTGTGCCGGTGAGGTGCCATACCTGCGATTCGATAATCGTGATTTGCCCATACTGTCGCGGGACTGGAAAGAACGCCTCCTCTGAGGAGGAGTATGCTGCAAGCTGCACGAAGTGTTCGGGCAACGGCATAGTCGATGACAGAAGACTCGCGGCTCGCGACCACTAGGTATAAACCGCGGCGGTGTCCTCGTTCCGCATATCAGGAGATGAGAGAACGGGTTCCCGCCATCCCCTATCGTCGAGCAGCACTCGGCCGATTCCATGACCATATACGCGGAGCGCCATCATGGCTGGCGTCAAGGAACCTCATGGTTTCGCCTTGTCCTAGCTGAGGCTCGCGCTTTGACGGTCCGGCGACGACCATTTTTTCCTGATTACCTCTCTCTGCCGAATTCAACTTCGAGCCATCCCGGCGCGACGGGGTTGTGCTTTCTCTCCACTAGACTTTCCTTCGTGATGCTGTCAGCAGATTAGGTAGTCTCTAACCATTTCATTTCCGCGAGAGATTCTTACATTGTAAGCGTACACTGTAGGTTAGGAATGGGTGGTAGCCGAGGTTGATGTATTTACCCTAAATTGATGCTGTCGGTGAAGCTTATCGCAGCTTCTTATTTCGCTTCGAGTCAGACTATAGGTGCATTAGGCATAACATAACCGTAATCGGTGTAGGTTCGTTCCCTACTTGGCAGGTCGAATAATCTTCGTATCGATAGCCCTCGTGCTAATAGCGTTGGGACTGACCGTACCCTTTCTTCCTCTACAGAACGTGACTGCCACTCCCGCCGGCACACTCTCTCAGGTTTCATCGGGGCTTGTACACGAAGACTCCCTCACGTCGGGAGGCTCGGGTTGCACATGGGATGGAAGCAAGGACAACAGCACGAGCAACATCAACACGGACTACTGGCTGATTTATGGGGACGCGGTGAACGAGGGTTCGACGTGGACAGCGTGTGAGGGGTCGTCCGGGCTGTGGCTCGGAAGCGAAGGCTCAAGCCAGTATGGGTGGGCCGGCATCTATGCTGAGTCTCCAAATGAGACGGTAATGCTCTTCCATGCAGACCTGACGCTGCCCGCGAAGACGATAGAGTCCGGTGGCGACTTCAACACGGGGTTGTACGTTCAAACTGCGAATGGACTCATCAACTACGTGGCGTGCTACGCCAACGTTCTTGGCCCTGATGAGTACCAGTGGGGCGCGGAGATAGCAACAGGTAACACACAAGAGACGACAAACAATACCGAGATCTGGAACGGACCCGTCCAGACTGGAACTTCATCTTCGACCGAAGACTGCACGATCGTCACCAATGGGGCAAACATTCTCTACGTCTACATGGATGGTACTCTTGTGTACGGGAGCACCAACGCGGGACTGACCAACATGCCCGAACCATTCAACGCATACCTCGAGGTAGAATCACATGATGCAAGTCAGCTTCTGTGGGCCTCTTACACCGATTACTACTCGAACCTGAATAGCTCGGTGGCGGTCCAAGGTGTGCCCGCTGGCGATACAGCAGAGATATTCGACGGGTCCACGGTGGAGGCGACCGCAACCAACACCGGGTCCGCTGTACAGACACTCTATCTGGGCATAGCTCAGTATGAACTCCCGCTGGCGGGCACGCTTGAGATAGTGTCTGGCAGCAACACCGTCTTGGCGTCGACAAGCAGCACGAGCTTCTGGGGTGGGGACGTCTACAGTTATACCCCTGCAACTACCAGTAGCAGCTCGTCATCATCGACCACATCAAAGAGTAGCAGTTCCTCATGTGGAAGCAGCGGTTGTTCTCTGACTGTTCTCTCCGAGAATACTCTCGGAAATACCATCACCGGGTACTACACAGAGCTGCTCACCTCCTCTGGGTCGGTAGTCACTGATGGCTTCACACCCGTCACCTTTACCCTCAGCAGCGGCGTAGGATACGAGGTACAGTCTGACAGCTATACCGTCTGCACATTCTCTCACTGGGAAGGCGGTGGGCTCAGCGGGAGCACGACGGACCCTGCTCCGATAAGCATCACCAGCCCCACTACCATAGAGGCCGTGTACTCCGGATCAAGCTGCGGACCACAGACCACAAACACTACCACTACCACAACAACGACCTCAACCACACCCACCAGTACGAGCACCACTCCAACTACGACCTCTACGACCTCTACGACCACTTCCTCCACGATGTCAACCTCAACGACGAGCACGACTTCCACTAAGACCACGACAACATCCAGCACCTCTACGACCACTACCTCTTCGGAGCCTTCCAGCTTGGCGCCTGACGGGTCCGCTTCCACCGGATGCGGCTATGTCACTTCCTGCTCAGTGAAGCTGACCACCGCCAGTAGCGGACCAGACGTGATCATCGTCGGCTGTAATTGTTATCCCATCTCCGAAGCCTCTACCTTCTCGGTAAGCGACACAGCGGGACTCACATTCCATTCCCTGGCCGAAATCAGCATCGGAGGCAACGAGTTCATGGAGGAGTGGTACGCAATAGCGCCCAGTCGGCTGACTTCTGATACCATCTCCGTCACGAGCACGGATACTGGCGAGACGTGGTATGGGGTAGTCGCCTTCGGCATATCAGGAGCGAATACAGCAAATCCGTTCGATCCGAACCCCTCGTTGCCTGTAGGGCAGACGAACACCCTCGGCTGTCCCAGCTCTCTACCTTGCAATACGGGAGTATCGACGACCAACCCGAACGATTTTGTGTTCCAAATCGGAGGTGATACGGGTAGCACGCTGCAGACTGCGGGCGCAGGAATGACGCTCATCCAGGCGACGAAAGCCGGAGAGGACATATACGGGCAGTACGAAGTGCTCTCAGGCACAACGCTCTCATCAGCGACCCTCTCCTTCGGAACAGCGCAAGGATACGACTTTGGAGTAATCGCAGTCGCAGTTCAGGCAGGTTCAGCAACCACGACCACTACTTCTACCACACCGACCACGACCACCACGACGTCAACGACTCCGACCACGACAACAACGACCTCAACGACCTCAACCACACCCACCAGTACGAGCACCACCCCAACTACGACTACTACTACCTCCACCACTCCAACAACAACGACTACCACAACGACAACCACGTCC
Organism: Nitrososphaerales archaeon; assembly: GCA_030038365.1. Classification (GTDB taxonomy): domain Archaea; phylum Thermoproteota; class Nitrososphaeria; order Nitrososphaerales; family Gagatemarchaeaceae; genus Gagatemarchaeum. Next base: position 4,816 of record JASHPA010000166.1, on the reverse strand, counting down.
TCCGGCGCGCCCAGCGTTACTGTCGAGTCTGTCAATCAAGATGGTCAGACGATTACAGGGTACTGGACCGTTCTACGCACCAGCAGCGGCACCACCGTCTCTACAGGCTACACAACCAAGACCTTTACCGATGTGAAGGCGGGGACCACATATGAGCTAGAGCTAGACAGCTACACCGTCTGCACCTTTGAGTACTGGCAGGGCACGACAAACTCAGGTCTATTGACTTTCACAGCCACCGATGGGCCCCAGACGTTCGTAGGTGTGTACGATTGCACCAATGCAGCCGCGCCAGTCAGTCATAGCACAACGAACCTTCTCACGCAAGCGTCTCTCCCACTTGGAACCGCCTCTCTGGTAGTCGGAATATCTTTGGTAGTGGGCGGAGTCGACAAGTACCATAAGCGCGGAGGGCGCAGAAGCGTCCCATGATTCTTCCGCCCCGCCGAACTATCATAACCATAGTCATCGTCGTGACCGTCGCTTCGGTAGTCTGGGCAGCAGCCTACGAAGCAACAAGCGCTACCGCCAGCACGGCGACGAGCACATTCGGCAGCCCAGTAGTGCCGTCGTCATCCCTGGTGTCATCATCACCATCGTCATCGTCGATGTCAGTACCAACGAGCACCACCACGACCGATGCCTCCTCTTCCTCGACGACCTCCTCTACAACCGCCTCCTCTTCCATGACAATAACCGCCAACTCGACAGACGGGCTCGCCCTGCAGATGCGCTTCTCACCTTCTTCTACTCCTTCGGTTGGTCAGGAAGTGAAGATTACAGCAGTGCTCGAGAACAACAACCAGACAACGACGATTTCATCGATCAATGGCAACATAACCATCACGGCCCAGAATGGCAGCGTGGTCTACTCCAGCTCCCTAGTGCCATTCCAAGCAGGCAGCCTGAAGCTGACGAGCGGCCAACAAATCTCCTTCCAGTTTCTGTGGAACACAAGTGAGAACTATAGCGGCGTCCTGTCAGAGCCTGGCGTGTACAATGTCAAGGTAATCGTCCAGTTCACAGCGATGCAACCGCAGTTCAGCTACATCGTGGATATAACGGAGCTGACTCTCTCGTCTCCCTCGTCATAGGGAGAGTGGCCTTAGACGACCTCTCTCTGGTCCAAAGTAACTGCCGCTAATTCGATGATAAAATTGGGCTGGACAATGGGAGTCTAGGTTCCCATTGTCCTGTTCTTTTCTAGGCTGTGGCGGCGAGTTCCGCCATTTCCTGCATGAGGTACGTGGGTAGGTTACTGTAGGAATCGCCTTGATTCGAGATGTAGGTGTAGGCGGCGTATTGTGCCGCAGAGTCGAAGTAGGACTGGTCTGGAAGGGACGATACCGAGGTGGCGATGAAGGAGAAGTGGGACGCGGAGTCACCAAAGTCTGCTCCTTGAAGGTAGCTAAGTGACGGGAGCCCGCTCGACTCATAGAACATTATCCCGTCCGTCGTCGCGTAGGCTGAGGCGGATACCTCCCAGCCTGGGTTTGCGATTGTGGTTTTACCCAGCGAGTTTGCGTATGCTGTCAGAGTGCTGTAGTAGCTCGCGAAGCTGGATGAGTATGTGTCTGGCATGTCATCGAGGAAGAATACCGAGACCTGTGGGTACCAAGCCACGTACTCTTGCATCTGCGATTCCACGGACGAGATGGAAGTGCTCATCTCTACCGTGTCGATGTAGCCCGCAATTATGATGCCTGCTGACGCCAGGTTAGCTGTGTAGGATGCGTAGGTTGAATCGCTAGATGGTCCAGGTCCGTTTTCTGGATTGATGATTGCGATGACCGGGACGCTTGGATAGGCCTCCTTTGCCGTAATGAGCTCCGTCCAATAGGAATCGGGGTCCATGTACATTGGCACTATGAGGCCCATAGGAGCGCTAGCTCCCCCTGCCGCGCTTGCTGTGCTAGTCGAGTTTGTGGTCTGCAATCCGCAGTCCGAACCGGAGTACACGGCCTCTATGGTAGTGGGGCTGGTGATGCTTATCGGAGCAGGGTCCGTCGTGCTCCCGCTGAGCCCACCGCCTTCCCAGTGAGAGAATGTGCAGACACCGTAGCTATCTGCCTGTATCTCATACCCGACGCCATTCGTCAAGGTAAAGCTGGCAGGCGTGAAGCTGTCGGTGATTAGCGAACCTGAAGAACTGGACAAAGCTGTGTAGTATCCAGTGATCGTGTCGCCAGTTGCATTCTCCGAGAGAACAGTCAGAGCGCAGCTGCTGCCTCCGCATGAAGAAGATGAGGTGGTACTCGTCGTAGTTGTTGTTGATGTTGACGACGACGTAGTGGAGTTGCAGGCGGAGCTTCCCCCGCTTGATGCATAGATTGCTACCAGATCCTGACTCCCGCTCGAGGCAGTGTAGTTGAGAGTATTACTCGATGTCGACAAGCCGCCCCAGCAGACAAACTGGATTTGCTCGTAGTTATTGGCATAGACCAGATATTGAGTGCTAGGGGTCAGGCTGAAAGTTACAGGAGTAAAGCCCGTCGCTATGTCGTTTCCCCCTGGATTCTGGAGTTCTATATACATTCCAGTGATCTGGGTTCCGTTTTCGAAATACGACGTCACTGTGACTGTGGCATCAGATGAGGGAGGCGAGGGATACTGGTGATGATGATATTCGGCATGCGCGCTGGTTGCGGTCGAGCTGCTCGTGGTCGCAGCAATCGCCGTGCCGGATACCAGGAGTGATAGAATGACGAAGATAGAGATAGTGGAAAGCGTTAGTTGATGTTGCTGTCTAAGTGTTTTCACACAAGGTATGCCGGAAAATTGCTATAAGACTACGATGAAATCATCTACTATAGGCAGGCTACGTTTCACCGGCGGGTTTTCTTGCAGAATTTCAACATTATACGAGAATTCAGGTTTGAGATAAGGATGCCAGCAGTGGCGCGCTCACGGATCGCTCTTGCAGAACCTATCTTGGTGACAGAATGGCCGCCGACGGCGGACGCGCATCCCGCGCCCACTGGACCGCTCTCATCACTACAAGGTGAAGCGATTGAACCTATCTCGCCGCGAAACCCTTAAGACGTAAACGGTCGACGAGCTGTCGATTTCTTGCCCTGGGTTGGTTGCGAGGGAAGCATCGTGGGGAGGTCAAAATCCTTCCACGCGAGACTGGCTCTCCTCATTCTGCTTGCTCTTCTTATCGCTGCTACCCCCGTGATCGCGTCGGTGAGGGCAGACACCGTGACCGGGACCATCAATCTGTCCAATGGCCCCTTGGCGATGGCCTTCGACCCCTCGAACGGTGACCTTTACGTAACCTTCCCCAGCTCGAACATGGTTTCGGTGATCCAGACATCCACGAACACCATAGTTGCCAACATCAGCACGCCTGCAAGCCCCAACGGCATCGTTCTTGACCAGAACAACGGGGAGCTCTACGTCTCGTCGTTCGATTCGAACAAGGTCGAGGTCATACAGACATCGACGAACACAGCGGTGACCAACGTGACGATAGCGGGCGAGAGCCCAGATATAGCGTACGACCCCAGCAACGGTTACCTCTATGCGACCGGGTGGAACGCCTCCGAAATATCGGTCATCGATGGATCCAACAATTCGGTCCTGTCGCCAGTGAAGGGTGTCCAGGCAGGCACCTATGGTGTCGCGTACAATCCGGTCAACGGAGAGATTTACACAGCGAACTACGGCTACGATACGGTCGCGGTGATACAACCTTCGACCAACACCGTGGTGGCAAACATATCCGTAGCCGGCGATCCCGCGGGAGTGGCTGTGGATACAAGCAACGGCCAAGTTTTCGTGACGAACTCCATCAGCGATAACGTATCGATAATCCAGGCATCCACGAACACGGTTGTCGCGAACGTCACAGTCGGACAGGAGCCTTCAGGCATGCTCTTCGACCCTAATGATGGGGACGTCTATGTGGCGAACACCGATTCCCAGGGTATCTCCGTGATACAGGGTTCGACCGACAAGCTCGTGCAGACCATAAGCACCGTGGAGTTCACTTGGCGGCTAGCCCTCAACTCTCAGACAGGAGTCATCTACGCCTCTTGCGGGCAGACAGCGAATCAGATTTATGAAGTGATGCCGGGCGAGGCCACCAGCAGCACTACGACCACCACTACCTCGTCGACTACCACAACGACAACGTCCAGTCCCAGCTCGAGCCACACTGCTCTGAGCATGTCGTACCTGATAGTCGTCGGAACAGCGGGGTCGGCCATCCTGATTGTGCTCTTCGTCCCTGGCAGGCGTACTCGCCCACTTTCGAAGACACCGAGCGGATCCAACCCTGGAAGAATTTACTGTAACTTCGGCTTCAACTGAATACACGTGATCCTATGACTCGGGGAAGGACGCGCCGAAGCTAATCCGGTTGGGCAGCAATCGAGAAAAGCCATACGCGAACAATAACAGAATCAAGAGGCTGAACCAGACGATCCGAGAGCTGCACCAAGATTCAGAGGGGATGGAAGTCGGACGACTTTGCTCTGAGAGGAGGCAACGCCCCTATTGCAACTTCGTCCGGGAGAATCGCGGATTGAACAGTCTGACGCCAGCTGAGGTGGCAGAGGCTCCATCAGGCAAACGGAGAGAACAGATGGATGGAAAATTACTTAAGAAAGCTGCCACTGCAAAAAGGAGACAGGTGTGAGGGATAAAGCAATAGCGATTCTCTCCTTTCTCGGATTGCTACTTGGAGCGGGCGCACTCAAGTCCAGTGTAGATATCCGAACTGCAATCAGTGGCCTGAGCCGCTGAATAGCAGGGAGAGAGAATGGAGATTCAACCCGGCTGGAAGAGCGACGAGATGCCTCTGAAGGAGGGA
>JASHPA010000165.1 GCA_030038365.1 Nitrososphaerales archaeon | reverse complement strand
CCGGAAAGCTCCTCGAGACGCTGACCAGTCCGAACGCACAGGCAAAGGGAGAGTTCGGCGGCGACGTGGCCACGAGCGGCTCGCTCCTCGTCGTTGGAGCTGTGGCGGAGAACGCCACCGACGGGTTCGCCGGGCGCGCATATGTCTACAACGCGACGACGGCGTCGCTCATAGGGACGCTGCAGTCTCCGAACCCGCAGTTCGAGGGAGAGTTCGGCTCCACAGTGTACGCCACGTCCCAGTACGTGGTCATCGGTGCGCAGAACGAGACCGTTGACACCAACGTGGGCGCGGGACGCGTCTATGTCTACAGCTCCTCGACCCTTTCGCTCGTCGAGACACTGGCCAGCCCGGACCCGCAGAAGAATGGCGAGTTCGGATTCTCGTTGACGAGCACGCCGTCGGCTCTCATCGTCGGCGCACCGTACGAATCTGTCGACGGGGCGTCCGACATCGGCAACGTCTACATCTTCGGCATCCCTTCGTGGTCTCTCGTGCAGACCCTGAGCGGGTCGACCGTCGAGCAAGCGGAGGCGCCTAACTTCGGCTTCCAGGTGGCTGCAGGATACGGCTATCTCGCTGTCAGCGCCCCGTTCAACGGCACCGTGGTGAGCTCGACCGAGATAACCGGCGGGGCCGTCTACCTGTACAACGAAACGACGTTCGCGCCGATTTCCGGCCTGACCGCCCCGAGCGTGTCAGACGGATATTACTACAGCGCGACCTTCGGCTATTCGATAGCTTTGGGTCCGGGGTTCCTCTCGGTAGGAGACCCGAGCGCTGTCGAGCTGATCAGCTCATCGCCGGGCTATTCTTACCCTGGCGATGCCTTCATCTTCGAGCTGGGTTAGCCTCGGCGCAGCCCTAAAGCACGCTTTCCGTCCACCTTATCTGAAGGTACGGGGTGCACGACGGGTCGTCGGGGAGGGACCGTCGAAAATGAAAACCGTCAATGCCGCACATGGCCGGGGAGGACGCTCGCTAGCTAGAGGGCCGGTCGTGTTCGTGTTGGTCGCGGCGCTGGTCCTCGCCATGTTCGCGGCCGACTCTCTGGTGCAGGTCTCAGGTAACTCGACAACATCGCAGACGTATGCCTGCGACACAAGCCTTACAGGCGAACTGGGGATTTCCTCGCCCGGCCTCTGCCTCCAGCAACCCCTCCAGGTCTCGGTCCTTAGCTCGAACTACTCGGAGTACGTCGTCCCCGTGATGATACTCCAGCCAGGTTCCAGCACGGCCGTGTACATCCTCTATCTCCTGGCCGACGAGGCGGTGGCCCATCCGGGGCAGATAGAGAATGTGACCACCTCGGACGTTCCTGTCGCGATGTCGGTGCCTTCCGGCGAGGCCAGCGGGCTCGTCACCTTTTCGAACGCCACCGTGCTCTTCAGCAGCAAATCCGTCATCCTCTACGAATACACCGTTACCGCGGCCGTAGGCTCTGATGGCTACTATGCCGTTCTCCCTCCATACTACTACGGAGCCTATCCTGCCTTGGCGGTCGGGGCCAGCCCAGGAGCGCTCAACCAGACCGCACTCCAGACGTGGGGATACGATGGAATGATGCTATCGGGCGAGTTCGTATTGCCCTCGGACATAGTAGGCACAGGAAACCTCATGGTGGTCAACGCGACCGTGCCCACGACGCCTGAGTGTCCCACGCCCGCGTGCGTCACGATCTCGCACAGCGGAGCCGGGTGACTACCCTCTCCAGCTTAATAACGTTCGGCACGGACGCAGCCCCTGATGCCCTCGTCGCTCGCTGACGAATTCCCCCTCGCGGGGAAGCTCACTTATCTTACAACGGCCGGGATGGGTCTCATACCCAGGTCCGCGGTCGAGGCCACCCGCGCCCTTTACGGTCGGCACTTGACCGCTGTCCCTTATCCAGACCTCTTCGATGAGTTCCAGGAATACGTCGAGAACGGCAGGCGCGCCTTCGCTCCATGGATAGGGGCGCGCGAGGAAGAGGTCTCCTTCCAGTCGAACGCGTCTGCAGGCCTTAACTCGGTCGTGTCGATGGTCGACCCGAGGAAGGGCGACAACGTGGTGGTCGACGACCTTGGTTTCCCTAGCGGGACGTTCCCGGCCATCAACCTTCAGAAGAAAGGTGTCGAGGTGAGATGGGTCAAGAACAGGGACGGGATGATTACTGCAGAGGACTACGAAGGCGTCATCGACGAGAAGACAAGGCTCGTCATAGTCAGCTTGGTGTCCTGGGTGAACGGGCTCAGGGCCGACATAGAGGGGATAACCAAGGTGGCGCACGAAAAGGGTGCTCTGTGCGTGGTCGACAGCACGCACGGCACCGGCTATATCGACATCGACGCAGACGGGTGGAAGCTCGATTTCCTCGCCACGAGCAACTACAAGTGGCTCCTTTCGACCCACGGGGCGGGCGAATTCTTCTGCGCGAGGAACCTCCTGCAGGAATTCGACCCGCCACAGCTCGGCTGGCACTCGACCCCCGGTGGGCAGGCAGCGCTCAGCGCCGAGGCGTTCAGACTGGCCGAGACCGCAAGGCGGTTCGAGCCAGGCAACCCAGACTACATCAGCATCTATACGCTCACGAAGTCGCTTGCAGCGATGTCACGCTTCGGGAGGCGCAAAATCACCGACAAGACGCTCAAGCTCTCGGTGAGGGTGAACGAGGGCATGAGGGGCTTGGGGATTACGGTCCTCACACCGACGGACAAGAGGCACCTTTCCGGCATCACCTTCGGATATTCGAAGAAGATCTCCGGTGACGACCTCGCGGCTAGGCTCAGGAAATCGAAAATCCTCGTGACACCAAGGTCATATCACGGCAAGCCGGGCATAAGGGTCTCGCCATATTTCTATAACGAGGAGAAGGATGTGGACGTCTTCCTCTCCGTGCTGAAAAAACTAGTCTGAGGAGCCTGTTTCTTTGGATGCGCGGACCTGCGCTTCTCGCTCCGCACGACGGGGGTCTGCCCGTCGAGATGCCGCATCAGTTGCGGGTTCTCTGGACTGACCCATCCGGCCTTTTGGCCACGGTGCTGACGAACGCCCGGTGATTGTCGACGACGGGGAAGACTAGGGAACGATGGCGATCTTCATACCGCCGAGGCTGCCCTGCTTCAGGAGGGCGTCGGCGACCTGGTCTAGGCTGAACGTGTCCGTCACGAGGTCCCGGAACGGATATTCCTTTGCGTACTTGGCGAGGAACTTCAAGTCCCTCCCATACTGCTGCGGTGCGGCGTATCTCTGCCCAACGATATGGAGCTCCCGGGTGACTATCCTCGAGGGGTCTATCCCCACCGGTCCGCGGTTCGCCCAGCAACCGATGAGGATGTACGTCCCTCCAATCCGGCACAGCTCTATCCCTTCGGGCACCGCACCCGGGAACCCCGTGCACTCGACCACCATATCGGCGCCGACGCCATCCGTAAGCGAAAGAACCTCTTCTTTCCTGTCTGCCTCCTTCTTCACTTCGGCGATGTCTATCGTCTCATCCACCCCGAATCTCCTCGCCATCTTCAGTCTCTCCTTCGGCCCTCCTATCATGATCACCTTCCCTGCCCCTATGGCCTTGGCCTTGAACGCGGCGAGCACCCCGACGGGCCCCGCTCCCTGCACGACCACCGTGTCGAACTGCGCCAACCCCTCGCGCATCACAGGCACCGCGGACATGCTCGTCTCGACGCCCCTTATCGAGACGAGAGTGTCCATCAGGACGGCCACATCTGTCGGGAGGTCCTTGGGCACCTTGTACACCCAGGTCCCTGGTTTGATCGCCAGGTACTCAGAGTATCCGCCGGTGAGCCACGGCTTGAGCGCAGGGTCTTCGCAGTTGTCAAACCCGTAAGTATCGTCCTTGACACAGTAGTTGCTCTTGGGCCACGCCAGCCACCTGCACCCGTAGCATTTGCCGCAGGGAATGCTGTTCGACCAGACGACCCTGTCCCCCTCTGCGAGAGCCTTACCCTGCGCCTCCAAGCTCCTGGTCGCTTGGCTCCCGATCCTGTCGACTGTCCCCACGGGCTCGTGCCCGGGTATCACCGGATAGTTAGCCGCCAGTTCTCCCAGCCAGAGGTGCTGGTCGGTCCCGCAGATTCCGCACATCTCTATTTTCACTACGAGCCCGTCCTGTCCAACCGAAGGATAATCGAACCCGCGCACCTCCATCCTGCGTGGTGCCGTCATGACCGCCGCTCTAACCTTTCGGGGCAATCGGCCGCGAGAACCCGCGACTCATCTTAAGTCTTGCCCGGGGACGCTCCGGGAAAGGGTTATGAGAGCTAGGAACACGCTAACGGAGCATGGCCAAGGAGAGTACCGTCTTCCCGTACATACCGAACTCAGTCCCCGAGGTGAAGGCGCAGATGCTCAAGGAAGTGGGCGCCAAAGACGTGATGGACCTGTACGTGGAGATACCCGACAGGCTGCGTTTCAAGAGGAAGCTCAGGCTTCCGGAGCCGATCCTGAGCGAGCACGCGCTGAAGAGACACGTCGAGGCCCTTCTCGACAGGAACAAGAACGTGAGGCAGTACCTCAATTTCGTAGGGGCGGGTTGCGGTGAGCATTTCATCCCCGCGGTCTGTGACGAGATAAACGGTCGGGGCGAGTTCCTGACGGCCTATGTCGGCGAGCCCTACGCCGACCATGGCAAGTGGCAGGCCCTCTTCGAGTACTGCAGCCTCATGGGCGAACTGCTGGACATGGACGTTCTGAGCTGCCCGCTCTACGACGGGGCGCAGGCGACGGCCAGCTCCATCCGTATGGCATCCAGGATCACCGGCCGGAGAGAGGTTGTCGTCCCGCGCCAGCTCAACCCGGAGATCAAGGCGGTGCTAAGAAACTATCTCAAGCCGGATATCTCGATAACCGAGGTCGGGTTCGACATGCAGACGGGTCTCCTAGACGTTGCCGACCTGAAGAAGAAGGTGTCCTCGAAGACCGCGGCGGTCGTCATCGAGAATCCCTCCTATCTCGGCGTCCTTGAGAGCCGCGCAGAAGAAATTGGCAAGGTTGCCCGCGATCATGGAGCCGAATTCATAGTCAACACCGACCCAATCTCGCTCGGGGTCCTGGCACCACCGTCGCAGTATGGCGCAACAATCGCGTGCGGTGACTTCCACCCTCTCGGCATCCCCCTGATGGCGGGCGGTGGGCAGGGTGGCTTCATCGCGACCAAGGACGACATGAGGTACATCAGCGAGTTCAAGGACTTGATGTTCGGCATCACGAACACCACGGTGGAGGGGGAGTACGGCTTCGGCGAGGTGCTCTTCGACAGGACCTCGTACGGCTCTAGGGAGAAGGGGAAGGAGTTCACCGGGACGAGCACAGGTATCTGGGCTATAACGGCCGCTGTCTATCTGACGCTGATGGGACCGAAGGGAATGGAGGAGACCGGGAAGACGATCATGCAGATGTCCCAGTACGCGGCGAAGCAATTGTCCGGGATTAAAGGACTGAAGCTCAGGTTCCCCCGGACGCCCTTCTTCCAGGAATTCGTCGTGAACTTTGACGATTCCAGGGCCAAGACGGTCGAGAGGGTCAACAAGGCCCTTCTGACCAAAGGCATCTTCGGAGGGAAGGACCTCTCCAGGGAGTTCCCCGAGCTGGGCCAGAGTGCCCTCTATTGTGTGACCGAGGTCAGGACGGCCGAGGACATAGATCATCTGGTGAAAGCCCTCAAGGAGGTCGCCTAGGGATGGGAAGAGACCCAGACACGCTGCTGAGGAAGTTCCACGAGGCCGCCTGGGACGAACAGATAGTCTTCGACATGAGCGTACCCGGAGAGAGGGGTATCATGATAGCCCAGCCCGACGCGAGGGTGAGGAAGGCTGTCGGTAGCGGCACGGACGTCATCCCCGCCGAGCTCAGGCGGAGGTCCCCACCCGAGCTTCCTGAGATGAACCAGATGCGCGTCCTGAGACACTTCATGCACCTGTCACAGGAGACCATGGGCACCGACTTCACGATAGATATCAGCCAAGGCACCTGCACAATGAAGTACAGTCCGAAGGTCCAGGAGCACATCGCTGGAAGGAACCCAGGCATCCGCGAAGTCCACCCGCTCCAGCCTGCGGAGACCATGCAGGGCCTGATGGAGCTCATCTACAGACTCGAGCAGTTCCTGAAGGAGATCTCCGGGATGGACAGGTTCTCGTTCCAGCCGGCAAGCGGCGCGCACGCTGCCTATACTGCCTCCTCTATCATCAGGGCATACCATGCCTCCAGGAAGGACCCAGACAGGACAGAGACCATCACCACGATGTTCTCCCACCCATGCGACGCTGCGGGTCCCGGGACGGCTGGCTTCAAGGTCGTCACGATAATGCCCGACAAGGAAGGCTACGCGGACCTGGAGGCATTCAAGGCAGCGCTCTCAAAGCGCACCGCAGCCATCTTCATCACCAACCCCGAGGACACCGGCATCTACAACCCCCGGATAGACGAGTTCGTGAAGGCCGCGCACGAGGCAGGTGCCCTCTGCTATTACGACCAGGCGAACGCCAACGGGATGCTCGGGATTACGAGGGCCAGGGACGCCGGATTCGACCTCTGCCACTTCAACCTGCACAAGACCTTCTCCGTCCCTCACGGCAGCATGGGAGGCGCAGTCGGGGCACTGGGCTGCACGAACGCGCTCGCCAGGTTCCTGCCCGTTCCCCAGGTCAAGTTCGATAAGAAGAACGGGACCTACTACTGGTACCAGGGCACGAAGGACAGCATCGGCAAGGTCAGGTCCTTCCTGGGCAACACCCAGAGCCTCGTCAAGTCCTACTCCTGGATCATGCAGCATGGTGCGGAGGGTCTTCACGAGACCGCCGTCTGCTCGGTCCTCAACAACAACTACATGATGAAAAAGATAGGCGAGATCCCTGGCGTCACCATCTACTACGCCCCCGGCAAGAGACGCCTCGAGCAGGTGAGGTACAGCTGGGAGAAGCTCCACCACGACACCGGAGTGACCACGGAGGACGTAATGCGTCGCATGGCCGACTTCGGCATCCAGCACTACTGGACCAGCCACCACCCATGGGTGGTGCCCGACCCGTTCACGCTGGAGCCCTGCGAGTCATACTCCAAGGACGATATCGACGAGTACGTGGCCGTGCTCCGCCAGATTTCGAAGGAGGCATACGAGAACCCGGACTTTGTCAAGAACTCGCCCTACAACCAGACCGTGCACAAGGTACCAAACCCGAGCATCAACGAGCCAGAGAGGATCGCCGTCACCTGGAGACAGTACCTGAAGAAGGGGCTCGACAAGAAGAAGCACGCGCCGAGGCTGCAGAGCAGGAAAGCCAGGTCGCACTAGAAAGCATCCCGGCATCCCCTGAGGAATCCGAGGCAGGTTGAGCGCGTACGCGACGGAAGAAGCTGGGCATACTCGTCAATCCGGTCGCGGGCATGGGAGGCAGGGTCGGCCTCAAGGGTACCGACGGGAGCGAAGTGCTCGCAAGAGCACGCCGGCTGGGGGCCTCGCCAGAATCGCCGCGGAGGGCGACCGAGGCCCTGAACGCGCTTGGTGCAATCAAGGCGAATCTCGACGCGTACGCCTATCCGCGCGAGATGGGCGAGGACGTGGCTAGAGATGCAGGGCTCGCGCCCAGGGTGATAGGAACCATCGAAAGCGGCGGCACGACCTCCGACGACACCCGGAGGGCAGCGAAGGACATGCTGGACGCGGGCGTCGACCTGATGCTCTTCGCAGGAGGCGACGGCACCGCGAGGGACGTCTACAGCGCGGTGGGAAGGCGACTCACCGTCCTGGGTATACCTACGGGTGTGAAGATGCACTCCGCGGTCTTTGCGGTGACACCGAAGAGCGCCGGCCTAGCTGCTGCGCACTTCCTCGGGACCGGGAACGCCCGTGTGATGGAGGCGGAGGTCATGGATATCGACGAGCGCTCGTTCCGCAGAGGCTCGCTGGCAGCCAAACTCTATGGATATCTCCGCATCCCGGAGGAGGGGCAGCTCATCCAGAGCGTGAAGTCCGGCGGTTCCCAGACCAGGAAGGACGTCAGCGCAGGGATGGCGAGGGGTCTGACCTCGAGCATGGAAGACGACGTCCTCTACGTCGTGGGACCGGGGACGACGACTAGGGACATCCTAGCCCAGATGGGGCTCGAGAAGACGCTCCTCGGGGTGGACATCATGGTAAAGGGGCGGCTTGTCGCCAGGGATGTCAACGAACGGCAGATAGCGACCGCGATCAAGGGGAAGAAGGCAAAGGTCGTGCTGACTGTGATCGGAGGACAGGGCTACATCCTCGGCAGGGGGAACCAGCAGTTGAGCCCGAGGATAATCAAGCAGGTGGGGAAGGACGGGATCGTCATCGTAGCGTCCAAGGAGAAGCTGGCCTCCCTCCGCGGCAGGCCACTGCTCGTGGACACGGGAGACGAGCAAGTCAACAGGATGCTGGAGGGCTACGTCAGGATAATCACTGGTTTCGACGAGGTTGCCATGTACAGGGTCGCCAGCGAGACGGTTGTCACTTGAAACCCTTAAGACGCCTCAGCGGTCTCGGACGCTTTACCCTTGAGAGCCGCCGTCAAGTCGAGACCGGGAAGGGGCATCGAGTTCAGGAACGATGTCGAGAGGCCGACGCCCGGAACCGGCGAGGTGCTCCTTCGCGTAAGGTCCGTGGGCATATGCGGCAGCGACATACACATCTACGAAGGGCACGACATCGGAAACCTCCCAAAGCTTCCGGTCCCCTTCATCCCCGGACACGAATTCGCAGGCTCGATCGAATCCATCGGTGACCAGGTGGACGGCTACAAAGTCGGGGACAGAGTCTGCGCGGAGATAACGGCCACTTGCGGCAGGTGCTATTTCTGCAGGACGGAACAGCGTATCTTCTGCACCGCAATCAGGGAAATCGGCGTCGACAGGGACGGCGCCTACGCCGAATACGTCACGGTGCCCGCCTACGACCTGCACAAGCTCCCGGAGGGCATGACCTACGAGCAGGGGTCGCTTGTGGAGCCGCTCGCGGCCGCTCTGCACCCGTTCGAGAGGCTTGACATCGGCATCGGTGACTCGATCGCGGTACTCGGCGCGGGCCCGATAGGGCTCTTCGCTATCGCTGTGGCCAAGTCTCTCGGATACGGCAAGATAATGGCAGTCGGCAGGCGCAGCGACCGCCTCCAGCTTGCGCGAGATTTCGGCGCCGACCACGCCTTTGACATCGATAAGGAGGATGGAGTCGAGAAGGTAGTCCAGACCACCGACGGCATCGGCGCTGACGTGGTCCTCGAGGCAACGGGCAACCCGAAAGCCCTCGAACAGACCTTCAGGATGTCGAGGAAGGACGGGCAGATCTGCCTCGCCGGGGCGACGCTGGAGCAGTCAGTGATAAGCTCCTCTCTCATTGTGGGCAAATCCCTTAGGGTGATGGGGAGCTTCGACTACACGTGGCTCACGTTCGAGAGGTGCATCGGACTCATAGGCTCGGGAAAGGTGGACGTCAACAAGGTTGTCTCGCACAGGCTCCGCCTGGAAGACGTGCAGGAGGCCTTCCGTCTTATACTGAACAAGGAAGCGATCAAGGTACTCATGCTGCCCGAGCGAACGTGAGGATTAACGGCCGAGCGGAGAATTTTTATTGCGAGGCAATGTGAGGTGTTGGCTAGTTGGCTGAGCCGCGAAAGTATTTCGCGAGGGACGCAACCGGCCTGGTCCGAGATTTCTCCTGGTTCGATGCTTTTCTCATAAGCTCCGCCGTCGTGCTGCCGAGCGTCTGGTCCTACTCATCTCAGATAGCGTTCGTAGCTAGCGCCGATCCCGGCGCCAACATAGTAACCTCCGAACACCTCGGGTTCATCTTCACCCTGCCGCTGGCAATCGTCTACGTCCTGCTCGCCATGGGGATGCCGAGGTCTGGAGGAGACTACGTCTGGATCACAAGGCTCGTGAACCCCATCGTGGGCTTCATGTCGGGCTGGGGGTTCTGGGTCGCGATCATAGCGATATTCGGCACGGAAGGCGTCGTCTTCGGCTCGACGATCGTGCCGGACACACTCGCTGCCTTCGGTTACGGCCTTAACAACTCGTCCCTGATCAACCTGTCAGCGACGATCGTGGGAAGCACCAGCGACATCTTCGCCCTGGGTCTCTTCCTGATCGTCGTCGCCTTCCTCATAACACTGCTCCGGCCGCGTATATTCACGCGGGTGATGGCCGTCCTCTTCATCATAATCATGGTCGGGACGTTCGCCTCCTTCTTCGTGCTCGCGAGCGCGTCGCACGCGGATTTCGTGAACGCAGTGAACGGGTTCGGAGGGACCAATATGACGTACACAGGAATAATCGACGAGGCCGCTGCCGCCGGCAAGCCGTACGTGGGGGTCACCACCGGCATCACTCTTCTGAGCACCCCGCTGGCCGTCCTGCTCTTCAACGGACAGAACTATTCGGCCGCGGCTTCAGGCGAGGTGAAGAACGTCAAGCGGAGCATGGTTCTGGCGATAATCGGCTCACTCGTCTTCGCCTGGATAGTGAACGTCATCGGGACCGTCCTCAGCCTCAACCTGGTGGGCGATCAGTTCATCCAGGCCTCGCTCGCGCTGGGGTCGAAGTGGCCCCTGGTCGCCCCGCCGTGGATGCCGCTGTTCATCTCGATGATCAACCACAACCCGCTCGTGCTCGGCATAGTCCAGCTAGGCTGGATCCTCACCTTCTTCTGGAATCTGGCGGCTTTCCTTTTGGTCGCTACGAGGTACGTCTTCGCGTTCTCGTTCGACAGGGCGTTCCCAACCATGTTCTCGAACGTCAGCGAGCGACTGAAGAACCCTGTGAACTCTACCGTCCTCAACTTCGTCCTGGCGATAATCTTCCTCGCGATAGCGTCCTACACTTCCTTCATCGGGCTCTTCCTCAACAGCGTCGCCATCTGGAGCGTCGTGTGGTTCCTGGCGAGCCTCGCCGCTGTAATCCTGCCCTACAAGAAGAAGGACATCGCCGCATCGCTGCCGGGAGCACGCTGGCCCGTCCCCCTCGTCTCGCTGATAGGTGCAGTCTCGATGGTCCTGATGGCGATCAACTTCTACTTCTCGGTCACCACACCCGCGATAGGACCCTCGACCCCCGAAGCCGACCTCCTGCTCGGAGTGATCTTCGTTTCTGGAGTCGTCGTCTACGCTGCCAACTACTTCTACCAGAAGAGCAAGGGCTTCGACCTCAAGCTGGTCTACTCCGAGATCCCGCCCGAGTAGACTAGGGCTCTTCCTGGAGATTCCGGTCGGCACCCGTCACGTGAATGTCTGGGCTCCCTTCTTCAGCTTCTGCCAGCCGCCGGGCGAGAGATACATCTTCGAGTGCGTGAGCAGGAGCGTACCCTTCCGCCTCTCTATGATGTCGCGGATCCTCTGCATCGATTGTCCGTACCTCCGCGCATCGACGTAGATGCCAGGCAGGATCGGGTCCTCGTAGTTATCCGGCAAGTAAATCGCATCCCCTGCGATCACGGCAACCCTTGACCTTTCAAGCTCTACGACCACCGACTGGTGCCCTTCCGTGTGCCCGGGCGTCCGGATCAGCGTGACACCTGGTATCAGCTCGGTGTCGCCCCTGATGAGCCGGTAGTCCAGTCCCGAGACGTCGAAGACCTTTCTTACGTACGAGGACGCCTCCCACCATCCCGGATACGTCGCGTGGGATACCTCGTCTTCTTGGACCAGGAACTTGGCGTCGGGGAACATGGCATTGTTCCCGCAGTGGTCGTAGTGGAGGTGGGTATTCACGACATAGTCGATGTCCTTGGTCGAGAAGCCCTCCTTCTCGAGCATCCTGTCCGGCCTCTCGTCCTCCCCTATGTAGACGGGCCAAGACTTTACCAGATCGGGAGGATGGAGTTGTTTCCATCTCACGGAGGAGCTAGTGTCTACCAGTATGTTCCCTTGGTCGTCCTCTATCAGGTAGCAGGTGTATGGAATCTCGACCACCTTGCCGGAGCCCTTGAGCAGGGTCAGCGCGCCCTTGTCGCCCATCTCGTGGCCGACGGGAAGAACGTGGAGCTTCCTCAACCCTGGCCTCAAACCTTCCTTTGCTAGATAAGCGTTGACGCCCCGCGATTATTGTCGATTTCCGGGCTAAAGCATATATATCGTTCACAAGCTTGAGCGCTCCCATATCCCCGCGGATGCGAGGAATAGCGAGACATGGGACAGAAGACATTCCTGAGGAATGCAACGGGCCTTGTTCGCGACTTCAGCACCATCGATGCCCTTCTCTTCGCTATAGGCGCCATCATCGGGCCGTTCTGGGTCGTCGGGTTCAGCTCAGAGTGGTACCTCTTCCCCGGTGTCAACATACCCGTGTCCCTCATCATCGTCTCGTTCCTCGGCCTGGCGAACGGCGTTTACTACATCCTGATCACCTCGATATTCGCGAGGAGCGCAGGAGGCAGCTACGGCGCGCTGAGCAGGGCGGTCCATCCTCTGCTCGGGATGATCATGAGCCTTATCTTCTCAGCGGGGCTCCTTCTGAACATAGGGTTCATCTCCGACATCACCTTCTCCGTGGGCATCGCTTCCCCGCTCTCCTCTTACGCGACCGTCACGAACAACAGCGGGCTTGCGTCGCTTGCCTCGACCCTATCGATGCCCAGCGTGGTCTTCGTGCTTGGCACGATTTTCATCGTAGTGATAGCGCTGATAGCCGCTTCGGGAACGAGGACCATAATATTCGCGAACAAGGTGGCCTTCATCGTCGGGACCATAGGGATGCTGGCTCTCGTGGGAATCCTCGCCACGACGACCGCCGCCCACTTCGAGAACGTGGTCAACGGGTTCGCCGGATCCGACGTATACGATAACATAACGCAGACGGCTCCCACGGTGGGGATGAAGATACCTTCGAGCTGGGTCGGGCCGACCGTCCTCTCGCTCCCAGTCTCGTTCTTCATCATCTTGGGCTACGCGTTCAACACCTACTATGCCGGCGAGATCAGGAGGGTCACAAGAAGCATGACGATAGCCGTGGTAGGGTCGATAATCTTCGCAGGCGGGTTCTTTTCGGTCCTTGCCTACCTGATGGAACGCAGCTTCGGGAGCAGCTTCATCGTGGCGGCCAACTACATCTTCGTCGAGGCTCCGACCAAATATCCACTGGCCATAGCTCCGTATGTCAACGCGCTGGCAGCGCTGGTCGACACGAACCCGGTCGTCAACCTCTTGATCATGGCCAACTTCGTCGCGTGGGGCTATTTCCTAATAATCAACTTCATCTTCATCCCGTCCCGCAACTTCCTCGCCTACTCGATGGACGGCGTCTTCCCGGCCAGGCTCGGTTCGGTGAGCGATAGGTTCCACAGCCCAATCGTCTCGATAATCGTCTGCTCTCTGGTCGGCATCGGAGCCCTGGGCGTCCTAGTCTACCTCCCTACTGTCGGCGGAGCTGTCAACGTGACCTACCTGATAATCGGCGGGACCGCGCTCGATGGTCTGGCCGGCGTCTTCCTCATACTGAGGAAGAAGAGCATCTTCGAGTCCGGACCGGAGATAGCCAGGAAGAAGGTCGCCGGTATCCCCGTAATCGCCATCCTCGGCGCGTACAGCGTAATCTTCATCCTCTCGCTGATCGCGCTGGCCGTCTTCAACCCGATCATCATCGGGCCGCTCGGGGCGGTCACCGATGTGACAGTCACGCTTGCCATAATCGTGGCCGTCGTCGCCTACTTCGGGATGAAAGGCTACAACAAGGGCAGAGGGCTCGACGTGAGCCTGGCGTTCAAGGAGATTCCGCCGGAGTAACCTCGGGTCTGCAGGAAGCGTAGCGGTACGCCGGCAGGCCGTCGTCGAAGGAATAGTGCATGCCCTGGTATTCCCTCCTGAACTCCGCCACGTCCTTCGCTATTCTCCTGGGGTCCTCCTTCTTGATGAGCGCCCTCGTCACGAACTCAGCCGCCTGGTCCATCTCCGAGACGCCCATCCCCAAGCGCACGGACTCCTCGGGTCCGAACCTTATCCCCGAGATCTTGCCGAGGTAGAGGACCTTGTCTTTTCCCGGGATGCCCGATGGTGTCCCGGTTATACCAGCCTTCTCGAGCACCTTCGCCGCTGTGTACGAACCTCCCATCTCCGAGACGTCTATCACGAGCATGTGGGACTTGGTATAGCCGTGCTTCTCTCCCACGACCTTGAAGCCCCGGTCGGCAAGTGACCGGGCCAGCGCCTGCGCGTTCCTGATGATCTGCTTCGCATAATCCTCCCCGAACTCGAGCATCTCCGCGAAGAGCACGGCCTGCACCGCTCTGATGCTCGGGTGGCCCATCCCCGTCTCACCGTGCTGCATCGACGTTATCTTCTGCGCGAGCTTCCCCTCCTCCTTCATGAGAATGAGACCTCCCTGAGGGCCTGGGAGCGTCTTGTGGGTGCTTCCGGTGACGATGTCGGCTCCCTCCTCGAAAGGACGCTGGAACTGCTTTCCGGCCACCAGCCCGAAGACCTGAGCGGCATCGTAGATTACCGTGGACCCGACCTCGTGCGCCGCGTCCGATATCTCAGATACCGGATGCGGGAAAAGGAAGAAGGTAGCGCCGAGCACGACGACCCTGGGTTTCTCCTTCCTCACCTGCTTGACTGCGGCGTCGGCGTCGATGTTGACGTCCTCCGGGATGTACGGCAGAGCGCCCGTCCTCAGGGGCGCGAGACCGTTCAGCCAATCCATGTGCTGGATCGTCGGGAAGCCTCCGTCTTTCGGGAAAAGGCTGAGCACCATGTCGTTCTTCCTCAGGAGCGCGAGAATGGGTATCCTGCACGCCAGAGCCGCAGAGGGGGAATGGAGCTCGGCGTAGGCTGCCCCAAAGAGTTTCTTCGCGAGGTCCTCCGCGATGCCGTCGACCTCCTCGATGTACTCTCCGCCGGTGAAATAGTATTCGCCATGCGAGTTCACGTACCTCCCTTGGAAGTCAGAGGCTAGCAGCTCCCTCGCCGTCGGGCTCATGGCGTTCTCGGAGCACATCAGCGGCAGGCACTCGGCGCGCCACTTCTGCTGCGCCTTGGTCAGCTCGACCACCCTTGAAACGGCGCGTCGGTTCGGGGAATCCTTTCTGGGCAACGGTCTCATCAGGCGGAAGCGGGCTAATTAACGCTTGATGAACGTCCCGGAAGCATCAGAGTCTTATCCATGCAGGAAAGAGACAACAGGACGAAGATGAGCAACCCTATCAAGTACGTGAACCCGTTCGTCATGTTACTCTACCGCGCCTCGGGCGGACGGATAGCCAACCACATGCAGAAGGCGCCGATCTTGCTGCTCACCACAAGGGGTTCGAAGACCGGTAAGGAGAGAACGAACCCCGTGTTGTACATCAGGGATGGCGACGACCTCGTCACCGTCGCATCGAACGGCGGTCTTCCGAAGGATCCCTCGTGGTTCGTGAACCTGACGCACAATCCCGATGCTCTGGTCACCATCAGACGGGAGAAGATCAAGGTGCGCGGAAGGAAGGCCACGCCGGAGGAACGGGCACGCCTCTGGCCGAAGATGACCGCTGTTTACTCGAACTACGGCGACTACGCCAAGAAGACCGACCGCCAGATTCCCGTGGTGATACTCTCGCCGGTCAGGTGAGCGGCGCGGGGATGTTTATTATCACGCTGCGCCTTCGGCACCGCGTACCTTGGGAGATATCAGAATCGGGACGTCGGGCTGGTCCTACAAGGAGTGGGAGGGCGTCTTCTATCCAAAGGGAGAGAAGAACAAGCTCACCTACTACTCGCGCTACTTCAACACCGTCGAGATAGACTCCACCTTCTACGCCTACCCCAAGCGGGCGATGATCCAAGCGTGCGCGAGGACCACTCCCGATGGCTTTGTCTTCACGGCGAAGCTCCCGAAGCTTATCACCCACGACAAGAAGCTCGATGTCGAGAAGGGCGTGGAGAAGGACGTCTACAGGTTCCTGCACGACATGAACCCTCTCCTCGACGCTCGGAAGCTCGGACCGCTGCTCATCCAGCTTCCTCCCAGCTTCACCTACGAGAATGGCCTGGGTAGGCTGATACACTTCTTCGAGGTCCTGCCTACAGATGTCCAGTTCGCGATCGAGTTCAGGAACGCGTCCTGGCTCAGACCGGAGACTTGGGACCTTCTGCGCAAGTGCAACATCGCAAACACAATCGTCGACGAGCCCCTGCTTCCCCCCGACGCGATAGTCACGGCAGATTTTTCCTTCATCAGGTTCCACGGCCGGGGTTCCGCGCCCTGGTACAACTACCGGTACAACGACGAGGAGATCAAGCTCTGGGCACCGAAGATTAAAGACGTTGCGGCCTCGGTCTCCCACACCTACACCTACTACAACAACCACTTCAGGGGGAGCGCGCCGGAGAACGCCCTGAAGCTACTCGAGGACCTGGGCATGGCGACCTCGAAGCAGGTAGAGAAACAGAAGATGATGACCCACCTTATCGACCATCCGCCCTCGGTCCAGCAGATGAAGCTCGCGTAGCGTTTTCAGCCGGTCACGCGTTGTGGAGGAAGTCCTTCCTCCCGCCGTCGACCACTATGACCTGCCCTGTGATGAAGCTCGAATCGTCGGACGCAAGGAACAGGACGGCGTTGGCTATGTCCTGGGGGTCGCCTACCCTGCCAAGTATCGCCTGCTGCGACTTTGTGGCGACCAGTTGGTCGAAGGCGTCCTTGCTCCCGGCGCGATTGATGACCATCTCAGTAACTGTCCAGCCAGGAGCGATGCAGTTTACGTTGATGCCGTATTCCCCAAGGTCGAGCGCGGCGATCGCGGTCATGGCATTGAGTCCGGCCTTGCTCGAGCCATAGGCCACCTCCCCCTTTGGCGCGCCGAGGAGGCCCGAGATTGACGAGACGTTGATGATCTTGCCGGACCTGTGCCTGACCATCTCCTTCGCCGCGGCCTGCATTGTGTTGAACGGCCCCTTCAGGTTCACGGCGAGGCACCTGTCCCACTCCTCCTCGGTCGTGTCCAGGATCGTCCCTCCCATCAGGACCCCCGCATTGTTGACGAGGATGTCCACGGTGCCGTACTTCGCGACGGCGGCCTCGACGAGCTTCCGGGCCTCCTCCCGGTGGGCCACGTCTGCCCTGACAGCGACCGCGATGCCTCCGGCGGCCTCGATGTCCTTCACGACCTTCTCCGCCTCGGCCGCGTTCTGGACGTAGTTCACGACCGTCTTCGCACCCTCACGAGCGAACGTCTTCGAGACTGCCCTGCCGATGCCCCGGGAGCCTCCCGTGACTATGGCGACCTTCCCCTGAAGTTTCATACGGGAGTTCGCAGCCCGAGGCGAGTTAAGGATTCTCGTAACGGGCCTGCGGCTATCTCTGTATCCTCAGATTCGGACCTGATGACAGTAGCTTGTCTATCTCCTCCTTCGTCGCGTAGTTCGAGTCGCCGGGGGTAGACACCTTGTACGCCGCCATCGCGTCCCCGTAGTCGAGACCCTTCTGCACTCCCTGCGTGAGGTAGCCGAAGATGAAACCCGCCGCGAAGCTGTCACCCGTCCCCAGCCTGTCGACGACCTCGACGTCGTAGGGGTGGCTGCTGACGTACTCCCTGTCGGCGACCGCTAGGCTGCTGATGGTGCTCCGCGTGACCCCGCTGTCCTTCCTTCTGGTCGTCACCACGAGGGGCACGCCGAGCCTCTTCTTCAGCGTCCGGACCATCTCCTCGGGCTCTTGGTCGATGTTCCAGATAACGGCGGCGTCAGAGGCGATTAGTATGTCGGCCATTTTGGCCAGTGGCGTGCAGACCTCCTCCGCCTCGCTCGGGCTCCACAACTTCGAACGGTAGTTGACATCGAAACAGACCTTGCACCCGTACCTCTTTGCCGTCCGCAATGCCTCCAGGGTCACATCCCTGGCCGAGCTGCTGAGGGCCG
>JASHPA010000164.1 GCA_030038365.1 Nitrososphaerales archaeon | reverse complement strand
AGAGAACTCCTCAAAATCGCCGAGATTCGAAAGGCGCCAGAGACCAAGCTTCTATGGTACTTCATCGTCACACCTACCTTCATCTTCATGGTACTGCTGAACTGGTACATAATCGGCGTCTACTTCACGATGGCAGGGATGCGCCGGTACCTCGAAGGTTCCCAAGTCTCCAGCGGCCTTCTCTTCGGATTGTCTGCGGCATCGAACCTGATCACAGCCGTTCCTGCTCTTGGCTTGCTGGTCGCTTCCAGGTCGACTAGGGACAGGGTGGTCCTAACAGCTTACGCTCTTGGTATGTTCGCAGCGATAAACATCCCATTCATAGTAGCCAACCCGACCCTATGGTACGCTTCCTTCAACTGGACTTACAACTGGTATATCGAAAACTCGTGGATACTGCTGCTCTCGGCCAACATTTTCACGCCGCTCAGACATTACGTCCCACCTGTCATCTTTGCCGCGTTCATCGTGGGCATCGTCTGGCTGCGCTACAGGAAGAACGTGGACGATCCAATCGTGCTCGCCTTCCTGAGCATGTTTGGCTACGTCTTCTCGACCTATATCTACACACCCCAGATGAATCTGACCCTGCTCCCCTTCTTTGCTCTGCTACCCATCACTGGATATACCGAGTTCCTAATCTTTGATGCTGCGAACGCGTCCATCATTGTTTTGGGACTGTCGCAGGCGCTCCTTCCGCTGGGCATCATCTACACCAACCTCAGCCTCTTCACGAGATTCTCGTTCTTGTGGTGGATCGAGGTCATCAGGTCGCTTTGGGTGGGCAAGTTCGCTGTCCTGAACCGGATACCTTCACTCCGTACCATTGTCTGGAGAAGAGAGGGTGCGAAGGCTCCCACCACAGTCACTAATCCCGTTCCAGTCCAGGGCGGGATACGAATGGCCCGAACGTCGGCGCCGAACCCTCAAGAAAAGAGATAGGTGTGAGGGCAACGGCGCATTCTAGCAACAGCTTTGAGGCTCAATAGCAATTTCACACAGGCGGACAACGAATCATACAAGGTGGATTGAGCAGGCTTGATTAGGACGTCGTGTTGACAATTATTATATGCTCTTCGTTCTGACTTTTTGTCAATTTTCTCTGCCACTTGACTGACGATACCTTCGGCCGTTGCCCATAAATTCGCTAGTATCCAAAAAGTCTCTCGGCCGGTTTTCAGATTCCACAAAAACGTCGCGCGCGACCAACTAGCTCTGATTCCGGTCCTTCGTCGGTGAAATGAGACTGATGTCATAACCGCATTTGAAGGAACCTCCAGGCTCGATTACCCGTAGTCCTATCCGGTTGTTGAACGCGTCATCCAACCCAGTATAGGGTTCGATTGACACTGACTTCCCCTCGGCCTGTCTGCCGTTGAAGATAACCAAGTAGGACATGTTGTATCGCTTCATCACGATAGTGTACCGGTCCGTCTCCAGCTTTACGGTGCCCGCGGAGCGGAATTCGTCGTCGAGATGACTGGCGGCTCCTATCGTGGCGAAGTCAAACGTCTCCTTTTTCCCAGTCGGGAAGAACTCGTCTTCGAGCTCATAGCGGTATACCTTGCCGGTCGCCGACAACCTCCACTCACTGGCGAGGAAGTACGGGTGGAAGCCGACCACGAACGGGACGGCTCTCCGGCCGACGTTCGTCACGGTGCATCCTGTCGAGAAGACGCGCGGCCCTATGTCGTACTTCACCTTGGTGTCGAGGGTGCCCGGATACCCCCTGTTCTTCAGCAGTGCGCCGAAGGTCACAGAGTCGGCCCGATTGTCCTCGACCTGCCACCTCCTGTCCTTTCCGAAACCGTGGAGGGAATCCCCGTCGGGCTCGGTCGCGAACTGGTACTCTTTGCCCTCGAATGTGTAGCGACCTTTGCGTATCCTTCCGGCGTACGGGATGAGGACCGCTGCGCCGCCATGTTGCTGCTTTCCATCGCCAGTCGGTTTGAACAAATCGGTGCCATCGAGAGATAACCCGACGGCATAGGCACCCTCGGGGCTAAGTTCGGCCGAACTGCTTCCGCTGCGTATTGAAATGTTACTCGAGGTGGAATCTCCGGACGGGACAGGGAGAACGATGCTAGATAGAGCTTTGCAGACCGCCTTGCTCCGCTTGGAACCACCTGGTCCCTCGGGCATCAGAAGCCCGCGCCGCGATGCCGATGACGGGACAGGAGCAGTCGGTGCGGGACATCCTGCTCGCGAGGTGCCTGTCCTTCGACACACCACATCTTCGAGCTCTCGCACAAGGGTGAGGATGTCCATCGACTTTATGGCCCTTGAAGGTCGAGAAGTCGGTCAAGTTCTAGTACACCATCAACGACGAGATTATGCGGCTCCTGGAGCTGTTCAGGCAGATGGTAAACGACTGCATCCGAGTGGGAGTTGAGAAGGACGTAAGGTCCCGCTTCAAGCTGACGGGCATTGCTACCATAACCTCAGGGAGACCTACGGCTCCACCACACCTATGCGAACGCGGCCAGGAACTTGCTGAACAGGTCTCTGGGCGTACAAGCCATGAGGTTCGTGGCAGGTGGGCTGGCAAGTGAAGCGATGAGACGGGAGGCTCCCCATGGACACTCTCAATAGTCGATGCCGGTCAGCCGGATTCGCCTTCCGGGCGGGGCGTTCGACAGAATCGGTGGTGTAGTGACCACCTTATCTTTTGAGGAAAGCAGGCTCTACCTAAATCCCTCAAAACTCCCCTGTACTACAAACGGAGGCTAAATGGAGTCTGATAAGCAAAAGGGGCCGCCGGTGAGATTTGAACTCACGTCGAGAGGTGACTGCGAAGAATTCTCTCCTCCACAGCCTCCAATGCTAACCAAGCTACACAACGGCGGCCACGAGTTTAGACGGGGTTCAGGCTCAGGTATTTAGCCTCTGACGATATCTCATGTCGGTTGAAATAATGGACCGAGAAAGTGGGCATTCAGAATCTTCAATGACAGGCTGGAGGAGATTCATGCCTCGGATGATTTTCTCCACGCTCAGGACGACTCGCGCGGTCCTCGAAGAAGCTAGGAATGCTCGCGTCGAAGGAGAGACAATCCGCTTCTGGGAAGAAAGATCAGGAGGCTGGTGGGGTGCCAGACCATACTCTTTGTGGCGAGTATATTCGGCTACCTTTGAGGCCTCCAAAGCGACTGAAAGGCTCTTGAAGAGCAAGACATATCGTCAAATCTCGAGAGAAGAACTCGAGAAGACCATTGAGCTTTCAACGGCTAGGAAGCTCTGGACTAAAATGGGTACTACTGGTAATGTCATCGACCCTACACTGATCATGATGGCGGGCCCTCCGTTGTCAGGGAAGACCACACTTGCAAAAGAAATCGCTCGTAGGACTTTGGAACCTACTTTGCTGATCGAGAATGATACGGTTCGTGATCAGATAGTTTCTGCTCCCAAGTTCACGGCCGCCGAACACAGAAGGGTGTACAATGTTTCTTGGGAGTTAATCCGTTTGGCACTCTCTCAACATTGCAATGTGATCTTCGATGCCACCAATCGGACCGACGACGGCAGAGCTGGAGCATACGCTGCAGCTTCCGAGCACAACGCCCGAATCCTTGTAATCTTCGTGAAGGCTAGTCCGAAGACACTCACCGCACGATACCGTTCAGTGAAATCAGAGAGGCAAAGGGCATTCGATAAGCTTGGAGACGATACCTACAATCCCAAGGAGTGCTCGGTGTCTCACACATCGGTCGAGTCTGACGGACCGGCAGACGCGCTTTTGAAAAGAATAGCCGATTTCATAGAGATTCCTCTCAGCATTGCCTAGGACCTCGAGACGTTCGGCCAGACTAGGCGAGCGAAACCCAAGTGCCTCCGATTTCAGTTGAACAATGTTTTCAGGAACTATTCAGCGCTCCCGCCGTCCAGTCGGCTTCGCGGAGCCTCGACGCTATGGTCCGAATCACCTCGATGGAGACGTCGGGGTTCTTCCTCAGGAAAGCATACCACTTCGCACCTGGCATTATGAGACAGGTCGTCTCCTCGGACGCGATGATATCGGCGCTTCTCCCCGTGGGCAGATCGTTTACGAAGGCCATCTCCCCGAAGAACTGACC
>JASHPA010000163.1 GCA_030038365.1 Nitrososphaerales archaeon | reverse complement strand
AAGCCTTCTCTCCAGCACCGCCGAGAGGTTCATCGACCTCTGGGACCTGTAAGAGGAACAAGACATTCAATCAGCTTATTTACCTCAATGAAAGTGAGTCGAAAAGAATCATGGGAAGACGTGCCAAGGTTAACGCAAAGAAGAGGAATCGGCGCATCGTCTCGATTACGATAGTCGCAGCCATCATCGCCGTGATCGTGGTCCTCGCCTTCGTCGCCGAGGCGTCTTTGAACGTCCCAGGTAATCAATATTCGACGTCTATCGGCCAGAATGTCTCCTCGGCCGTCCTTTCCGACCTGACCGGCGTCAGCAATCACACCCTCTCGACCATCGGCCTTCCTTCGGATGTGAGCGCTCCCGTGTCGATATCGGGCACCACGCTCACCCTGAACGGGAAGCCGGAGGTCCTCTACATAGGCGCGGAGTACTGTCCGTACTGCGCCGTCGAGAGATGGAGCCTGATAATCGCTCTCTCCCGCTTCGGAAACTTCAGCGGTCTCGAGTACATGCAGTCCTCTTCCACCGATGTGAACCCGAACACGCCTACCTTCACGTTCGTCAACGCGAATTACACGAGCAAGTACATCGAATTCGTCCCGATCGAGTGGTACAACAGGGCGACCATGACGCTCACCACGCTCGACTCGACCCAGTCCAGCCTCTTCTCCCAGTACGACGTATGTGCCGCCGACACCGAGGGAGGCAACGGTTACCCGTTCGTGGACATTGCCAACCAGTACGCGGTCAATTGTGGCGCCCAGTTCGTCGCCGGCACGGGAGATCCGGTGGACATCGCGGGTGAGAACTGGACGCAGGTCGCCTCACAGCTCAACGACACGAGCGCTCCGATAGCCCAGCTGATGGACGGCGCGGCGAACTCCCTCATCACGGCGATATGCAAGGTCGATGGCGGACAACCGACTTCGGTCTGCAGCCAGTCATACGCGGACGTCACGCTCTCGTACACCGCGAGCTCAGGACCGACGTCGGGTGGCCAGCAGTCGCTATCCCTCCTCCTGCCTCCCCAGGTCCGTGAAGAGCCTCGATGGATCGGCTGAACAAGGTCTTCATCATCCTTGCAGCGGTAGGTATCCCTGACGCAGTCTACCACGCATACGGCGAGATAACGGCCTACTCGGGACCTGGCAGCGCGGAATGCAACACCCCCTACACGATTTTCGGGATCAAAATCGGATGCACGAGCGTCTTCACGAGCGGGTACACAAAGTTCCCTCCCCACGACGGCCTCTCGATGTGGGTCTACGGCATCATATGGTTCCCCCTGATGCTTTTCCTCGGCTACTGGTTCGCGACCCAGAAGGGAGGCATCAACGGAGTCCTGATGCTCCCGATCCTGATGGTTGGGAATTTCTTCACGCTCTACCTCTGGTATCTGGAGCTCGGGGTCATACACGCCCTCTGCCCGGTCTGCATCAGCCTCTACTGCCTGAACTATGCGATGACTGCGGTCGCCCTGTCCATCGCGCTCAGACAGGATTGACCTCGTGGTATCCGACAGAGATTTTTCCCGGTCCGACTTCGTCCATCGCCTAGCTTTTCTAAACCGCCTGCCGATGCAGAACCGAAAACAGCCTGTTTCCTGACGTTTTCGCCGTTTCGGGCCCTTTTTTCCGTCATTCCGCCGGTAGAATTCCGCCACAACTCTTATAAACAGACCTTCGACGATGGTCGAATTCGACTGAAATGGTTTGACCCGACTATTAGCATTCGTCGACATCTTCGTGGAATCCGCGGCCATGGACGACGTTGTCAGCGCGTTGAAGAAGCTTGACAACCTGGAAGAGCTCTACGAAGTGACAGGCGAGTTCGACATAGTCACCCTGCTCTCCGCCAAGGACATCGAAGAGTTCAGGGACGTCCTGAAGAACAGGATCATGAAGATCAAGGGTGTAAAGAGCACCGTCAGCTCGGTAGTCCTGATGGCCCACAAGGGCCCCCGATGCGGCCAAGAAACCCAGAAGCTCCGCCAGGCAATAAGCCAGTAGGACAGGGCCGGAAATCAGCCCATAGGTGAGGAAGACCATAGAGTACCTTGGTTTTGGGATAGTTGATCGACGCTCTACAGGCTGGCTGGGTCGTTGCCATACTTGGGGCCGCGGTGCTGTCCGGCTGGCTCCTCGCCCCCTATGTCGTCAGGGTGTTCAACAGGGAGCCTACCAGGCTTGACCGTTTCCTAGACCCCGTAGAGAACGCCATCTACCGCGTGATAGGCGTCGACAGCAAGCACACGATGGGCTGGAAGCAGTACTTCTTCGCGGCGCTCATAGTCAACGTCGTCCAGATGGCGCTCGCCGCGGTCATCCTCGCTTTCCAGGGCTCGCTTCCCCTCAATCCGCAGCACTTCCCTGGGCTCTCGTGGGACCTGATCTTTAACACCGTCATCTCGATAGGGACCAACACCAACCTGCAGCACTACGCGGGCGAGGTCACCCTCTCGTACCTCAGCCAGATGTCGGCCATCCAGTACCTTCAGTTCACCTCGGCCGCAACAGGGATCTGCGCCGCGGCAGCCTTCGTCCGCGGGCTCAAGGCCGGCTCCGAGGACATGGGGAACTTCTACGTCGACTTTACCAGGTCGATCACCCGCGTCCTGATCCCGCTTTGCTTCGTCGCTGCCGTGGCCCTTATCGCGCTCGGCGTTCCTCAGACCATCAGCGGCTACGTCAACCTCACCACGATCGAGGGGGCGAGCCAGACGATCCTCGTGGGCCCGGTCGCCTCGCTCGTCTCTATCATGCAGCTCGGTACGAACGGCGGCGGGTATTACGGGGCGAACTCGGCATACCCGTTGCAGAACCCGACCCCGGCTACGGACGTACTCCAGCTCTTCCTCATGCTGCTCCTCCCGACGACGCTCTGTTTCGTCTACGGCGACATGCTCGGCAAGAAGCGGGAGGCCATCCCAATCGTAGTCGGTGCCTACGCGCTGTTCGCTATAGACCTGATGATCGCGTTCATCCCAAGCACGGTCCTGAACGCGGGGATGGAGGTCAGGTTCGGCCCCTTCTGGTCCAACTTCTGGACGGTCGTGACCACGGCCGTGACGACCGGCTCGGTCAACAGCTCGCTGGCGGGCGCGCATCCGCTCGTGATACTGGCGGCGTTCATGGGGATGCTCATCCAGGCAACCCCTGGAGGCAAGGGGGTCGGGCTGATCTACATGGTCATGTACGTGATAATCACCGTCTTCATCGTCGGGCTCATGTCCGGAAGGACTCCGGAGTACCTGGGAATGAAGATCAACAGGAGGGATGTCCTGCTGGTGATGGCAGCGTTCCTCCTCCATCCGCTCATCATCCTCGTACCGACAGTGCTCGCCTATGCCACGGGGGCGGCAGCCGCGGTCGGCGCGGGTGCCAAT
The DNA here is from genome assembly GCA_030038365.1 of Nitrososphaerales archaeon. Classification (GTDB taxonomy): domain Archaea; phylum Thermoproteota; class Nitrososphaeria; order Nitrososphaerales; family Gagatemarchaeaceae; genus Gagatemarchaeum. The sequence goes on along the minus strand of JASHPA010000163.1, from coordinate 778 downwards.
TCGCTCGGTTTCACGGAGATACTTTACGAATTCACTTCTTCGGCGGCGAACAACGGGTCGGACTTTCTGGGTACCGCGGGCAACACTGTCTTCTTCAACGTCTCGACCGGCATCGTGATGTTCCTCGGACGCTACGCGCCCATAGGCATCCTACTCGCGCTCTCGGGTTCGATGATGGGCAGGAAGAGGTTGCCCGAGGTGGGCCTGAAGACAGACACGCTCCTGTTCACCGGGGTGCTGGTCGCCAGCATCCTCATCCTCGTCGTCCTCACCTTCTTCCCCTTCCTCGCGCTCGGCCCCATACTCTCCTGGTTGCAGGGTAACGTGAATGGTCTGGGATAGATAGATGGAGAACTCACAGACCGCCCAGCGCTCAAGCCTGCTGAACCTCAGGGTCATCGCCGACTCGATCGTCAGGCTCAGCCCAAGGTCGCTCCTGAACAACCCGGTCATGTTCATCACCGAGCTGACCTTCTTCATAGTGGCCGCCATGGCCGCCTACCCGCAGGGGTTCTCAGGGGTCGCCTCGGCCGGCGAGAGGACCTTCTACGTGGAGGTCGCCGCGATACTGCTCATCACCGTCTGGTTCAGCACCCTCTCCGACGCGCTGGCAGAGCAGCAGGCGGAGAACACCGCCGGCAGCCTCAGGAAGCTCAAGACCGACGTCATGACCAAGAAGATACTGAGGGAGGGCTTCTCGACCAAGGTCGTCCCGACCCCTTCAGACCAGATGCGTAAGGGAGACCTCGCCCTGCTCGAGAGAGGCGACATCGTGCCG
>JASHPA010000013.1 GCA_030038365.1 Nitrososphaerales archaeon | reverse complement strand
GTTCTTCGCGCTGTACCGTCAGGCCCTGCCGGGAGGCGAGGCGGTGTTCTCTTCTACGCTCAACGAGTACGGGCTATCCGGGAAGCCCGTCGTCGGGACGGACCTAACACAGGTCTCCGCGTTGGGGCCAATCGAAGCGATGACTTGAGTTTCCCCTCGGAAATGTCACACCACCGCTAGGCAGGAGGGAGTTTCATCTCCAGTTGGAGAACGACATCCAGCATCTCGAACTCTTCCCAAAGGTTCTCCGGACTGCGAACGGCCGCCTGTGCTATCCTCCCTCAAGCGTCGCCTCGAGCCTGGCGATACCTTCTTTCGATGCAAACCCGATAGCACCCCATCCATCCTGCTGCGTACTCGGGGTCCTTCATCTTCTCCAAGAATGGGCTCCATTCCTCTTCGGTGAGCGGCCGACGAAACATACCGTCTTTAGGCAATTCCATCCCTAAATACAAGTGGCGAGAAGGGCGCGGCATGGTTTCTAGTGGCCTCTCCGACTCCTACGTGGCGACGCTCGTCACCGTGAAGAATATGGACCGGGCGGTCAAGTTTTACACCGAGACGCTGGGCGGAAAAGTGCTCTACCGGGACGAGGGCGAGATGAAGGATTACTGGGCCTCGCTCCAGATAGGCGACACGGAGTTCTGGCTCGTGGTACCCGACGTCAAGGAGAAGCGGACGCTCGCGTACTGGACGTTCGTGGTGAAGGACATCAGGGCGGCGGTCAAGGACCTGCAGGCCAAGGGGGTCAAGTTCCAGAGGGCCGAGAAGAACACCAAGGAGACGAAGATAGAAGGCCCGGTAGCGGTCGAGCCTTTCGGCGCGGAGGCGTTCTTCAAGGACTCCGAGGGCAACCTGCTCATGCTCTGGCAGACGACGGGCATGTAGGCTATCCCTCGCCCAACACGTTAATCAGAGCACTTTCCCTTCCCCCAGACGTTGAAGGCAGATTCCTCATTCCAGACCTTCCTCAGGGAAGAGCTGCGCGGGATAAGGGGCCACGCGCCTCTGGTCCGGATAATCGATGGTACGCAGGGGCACAGGGTCCGGATAGAGGGGAGGAAGGTCATCATGCTCGCCTCCAACAATTACCTGGGCCTCACAGACAATCCGAAGATCGTCGAGGCGACGAAGAAGGCGATAGACAGGTATGGCGTCGGGCTGGGGTGCGGCCGCAGCATCGTGTCGATGCGGATACAGGTGGAGCTCGAACGGCGGATAGCCGAGTTCAAGAGGGTCGAGGCCTCCCTCGTCTTCCCGACAGGATACGACACGAACCTGGGGGCAGTCTGGTCCCTCATGAACCCCGAGACGACCCTCTTCCTTGACGAGTACAGCCATGCCAGCGTCTTCGATGGCGCCAAGCTGGGAGGCGCAAAGGTGAAGCCGTACCCTCACGGTGACATGGCCAGGCTCGAGAGCCTGCTCAAGGAGCCTGACAAGGGCAAGAGGCGGTTCGTCGCCACTCCGAGCATCTTCCCGCTCGAGGGAGACATCGCCAAGCTTCCGGAGATAGCAAAGCTTGCGGGCCGCCACGACGCCTCGGTCTATGTCGATGACGCGCACGCCGTCGGTATCCTGGGCAGCCACGGGAGAGGCAGCGCAGACCACTTTGGATTGCACGGCAAGATAGCGATCCAGGTCGGGACCCTCTCGAAGGCCCTGGCCAGCGTCGGTGGCTATGTCGCGGGCAGCGAGGAGCTGAGAGAGTACCTCTTCAACAGGGCGAGGCCGTTCGCGATAAGCACGGGGCACATCGCCCCTCCGTCGGCAGCGGCAGCTCTGGCTGCCATCGAGCTCCTCGAAGACGACGACTCTCTCTTGAAGCGCCTTTGGAAGAACGCCTCTTACTTCAGAGACGGGCTCAAGGAGCTCGGGTTCGACACCGGGAACAGCGAGACGCCGATAATCCCGGTCATCCTGAAGGACGCGCAGAAGACCGCGGCTTTCTCGAAGAAGCTCTTCGAACGCGGGGTACTCGTGAGAGGGTTCGGTCCCCCGACGGTCCCGGAGGGCACGTCCAGGCTCAGGACGATAGTCTCGGCGACCCACTCGAGGGCGGAGCTAGACGATGCGCTCGACGCGTTCGCGAAGACAGGGAAGAGTCTCGGTCTGACGTAGCGTACCCTGAATCGCTCGAGCAGACAGTGACGTTCTAAGAACAGGAAGGCCGCCGTGGTTTCGATGTCCTCTTGGCTGTCCTGACCGTCTTCTTGGATACGGTCTTCGCCTTCCTGTTTGGTTGACCCTTGGCGATTAGTTTCTTCAGGCTGTCGTTCACGTAGAAGCTCCAGGCGCTCGAGCAGTCGCCGTAGCACTCGAACTCCGGGACCAGACCTACATGGGTGAAGCGGAGCTCGGTCTTGTCTCCCTTCCTTGAGATGTCGAAGGTAACGTTCGTGCCGGTCCACTCGGTCGGCTCTTTCACAAAGCTCAGGTAGCTATCCAGTACATGCCAGACGACCTTCTTTCCGGGGACGAACTCCGTAATCTTCTGCTTCGACATGTGGATTTTCTTGTATCGGTACGTGAATTCCGCACCAAGCTTGTCGGTGCCACCTTCTATGTTCCCCGACCACCACCAGCGCACGTTGTTGACCGCGTCGAAGACCTCCTCGGGCGTCTGGTCGACGAGATATGCCGCTGTGAAGCTCTGGCCGGGCAACGTCTCCATGGGAGGAGAACGCGATATTCTCATTTAAGCATGGCCTGGTAGCATCATCGGCCATGACATACAAGGCCTATACCTGGAAAACATCCGGGCTAAGACCGATAGGAAGAACTAGTATGGTTAGCCCACAGGACCGGAACAAGAAGGTCGTCCGGGACTTTTTCAAGCTAGTCGCTCAGGGAAGGCAAAAAGAGAGCCTCGGTTTCTTCGCGGCAAACTGCAAACAGCACAATCCTTACATCGCGGGTGGGATGGAAGCACTGTTCGTAGCGATGTCTGAGGTTCAGCAACGGCCGCCGGAGTACCCTGACCCCGAGTTCACAGCGAAGAGGCGCCTCGCCGGGGGCGACATGGTGGTCGCACAGGTTGAGCTCCTCAACTCGGCATCGAAGCCCGACAAGGGAGGACTTCGCCAGGCCCACCTTTTCCAGTTCGGAAAGGATGACAAGGTGGTCGAGTATCGAGATATCACGCAGCTGATTCAGCCGGACACGCCTAACCCCACAAACGCGTTCGACAGGCCATCCATCCCGAGGAAGAATACCACTTGAGGAAACTCGTCGTGTTGAGTTTCGTTTCGCTCGACGGCGTAATGCAGGCGCCCGGAGGATCCCAAGAAGACACCAGTGGCGGTTTCAAGCTCGGCGGATGGGTCGCCGGCTACGGGGATGAATTCCTCAGGGGCGTCATTGCCGAGCAGATGCGCGTCGCGGACCAGCAAACGGAACGTCCGTTCGACCTGTTGCTGGGGCGCAAGACCTACGAAATCTTCGCGAGTTACTGGCCGAAGCTGGGAGATGCTCCGGTGGCCAAGCAGCTGAACGACGCCAAGAAGTACGTAGTTTCGCGGGGCACGCCAAAACTGGACTGGGTCGAGTCGGTCCTCATCACGGGGGACGTCGTCTCGGAGATTGCCAAGCTCAAAATGGAGGATGGTCCGGAGCTTCAAGTGCACGGGAGCGGAAACCTGATCCAGACACTCCTGAAGCACGATCTAGTCGACGAGCTATGGCTGAAGACATTCCCAGTCATACTGGGAGGCGGTAAGCCGCTGTTCACGCAGGGAATTCCACCAGCTGGATTCCGATTGCTCGGATGCGAGACGTCGACAACCGGAGTGATAGTCGCCAGCTACGCAAGGGACGGCCCCGTCAAGACTGGGTCGCTCTAGCTTCTGCGAGATCTATTCCTTGGGTCATTGGAAATATGACGATGCAGCCTACTGCTTGCCGCCTTCTATCATCGTCTCTATCTTGTGTTCCTGCTCTCTGGCCTGCTTGACGGCTTTCGCCATGCGCGATGAGAAGAGGTAGTTGACCGCGCCGACGTACATCCAAGCGAGGGTCAGCAGGACGAGTACGACCTCTAGAGCAAGCAGCGACGGGTCGACCAAGTTGACCGAGACGATCGTCTGGCCCGTCACGAATGGGTAGACAATCTGCGAGAAGTAGGATGCGAGGAGTATCACGGAGATGACGAGCGTGATCACAGAGAGAATCCTGATGCGCCTGCTGCTCTTCTCTATGTGCTCTGAGAAGTCGTCGTTTATCTGGTAGAGTGCTACGTCCACCTCGGCTTTGTCAGACAATGGCTGTAACTCCTCGTTTTCGCATAAAACCCTTCCTCATCTAAGATACGTCCCCCAGCGTCTCGACGACTGAACGCCATTCCCTGTGCAGCTGGGCGCCTGCGGGAGTTATGCGATATACCTCCCGCTCTCCCTCGGTATCTTTCCTGATCAGCTCTTTGGATTCCAAGAGCTTTGCCGTCTCGACGAATTTCGGATAGTTTAGCCCTAGTCCCTGCTGCAGGCTTGTGGGGCCCTTCGGACTATCTAGGAGGAGCCTTAGCATCTGCATGTAGATGACTACGTTTGGCCTCCTCGTCCTCTTCAACTAAGACGAATTCCGCGTCTATGTAATTAAATCTCGCCAGAGAAGGGACCGGTCTAGACAGCCGTATTCGATGAACTTGGATTCGAGGCTCTCCAGCTGCTCGGCTAGAAAGCAAACAGATACGGAATGAACGGCTCGAGCTTACCGTCCACCGGGTTGACCTTGAGCCGCAAGATATCCAGTGTAGTGATGCCGAGCAGGAGGTCGTCGTCGGGGCCTACGAGCACGGGGATCGTTCGCCTTGCTAGGTCTCCATATTCGATTTTGGCCTCTCCGACACCCGCCTCGCGGGCTGTGCCATCGGCGAGCTTCATCCTGACCGCTTCGTCAGGCACCACGCCTATATCCCTGGCTAGAGATACGGAAATTTTCGTGAAGATGGCCCAGCTGTCGACGAGTATTTCCGCGTCTCTGTAGGCCCGTTGTCCGTGAAGTCGCACGCTCTGACCCTCGTCTCTCCCAACATCGGTTCGCGATGCCTCACCTCTGCAATAAATATTAGCACAACGCGTCGTCTATGCCCATAGGCCGTAACTGCAACGTGGGCGCGACGTATTACTGATACGTATTATCGATGAGGAATTGCCTTTAAGCAAGAAACAACCTCACACTCCATGAATTCAAATTCGGAGCAGTTGAGGGCCCTAGGCGAGCCCGGGACTGCGAAAGCAGGCGCACCATCGTCGATTTGGCTGGGATACGAGCCTACCGGGGGCCGCGTCTCGCTCCGCCTCGACGATATGAAGCAGGGACTCCTCATCGGCGGACATCGCTCCAGTGAACTCTCCGCTCTCATCGCCTATGCCTGTCGGGAGAGCGGTCTTAGGATACTCGTACTCGATACGGACGGCGCGGTCTCCCGTCAGGTCTCGGGATACATGGAGCACTACGATTACACGTGCTTCCTCCATGACGCGTTCCAGATAGAGGGAGAGGACAGCACGAGGCACGGCCAACTCATCGCCTCCGCGTACGCCGCGGCACTCGGTCTCGATTCGGAAGAGGAGTCGATAGTCAACGCGGGACTCCACAAGCTCGCGACCCAGGACAACACGGCCAGCCCTGCCGTCCTGTTCGACGCGATGGATTCGGTGGAGGGCTTCCGCGGCTTCTACGTAGACAAGATCAAGGGCCGCATAGGTGCCCTGAAGTTCCTCGAGTCGGCCGAGAACGGGTCTCTCCGTTCGCTTCTGCCCCTCGGCGGCTCGATAGTGAGCTTCGGGACGGCCATGTATCCCCAGGCCCAAGAGGTGGCCTCAGCGGTCTTCCTCGCGAAACTGCTTGTGATGCTTCCCACGGCCAAGGCCAGGCCGGACATCATCATGCTCACTGGCGCGCAGAGGGTCTTCGGAGGCCTTCCAAGAGTCCAGCACAGGGAAAGGCTCCTGGCGGAGGTCCTGAACTCACAGACGACATTCATCCTGGCCTGCGGCCAGATGCACGTCCTGAGCCGGAGCGTCAGCGAGTCCTTCCCGAACAAGATGCTCTCCAGCGACGCCTGGAATGACAAGGCCGAGAACCGCTGGAGGGAACATTCCCGCGACCCGGTCCTTCCCAACGCGTTCGTGATAGCCGACAGTCACTATGGACACCGGAGGGCCTTCATCGCGAGGAGCTTCGAGGCGAGGTTCGAGCCTGCCAGGGCAGGCCCGCAGACCACCGAGGGACGCCCGGAGAAGGACGACGAGCTCAGGAAGGTCATCCTCGAGGACATCAAGCAGTACGAAACGCCCACGCGCACCTCCATCATCGAGTTCCTCTCGGCCGAGTACGGGGCGGAGGCTGTGGAAGCGGAGCTGGACCGGCTCTTCGCAGAGGAATGCATCAGGCTCGAGAGCAGGGAGTCCAAGCCCGGCGGGCACGGGATGCTCGTGTACGTAATCACGCCGCGCGGCCTCCGCGTACTGGAGGGGATGCAGAGATGACCACAACATGGGACCCCATGCCGAGGATCCAGACCCAGTGCAAGGCCATAGACATCCTTCTCGACGGAGGACTCGCGACAGGGACGATCAACCAGATCTATGGGGAGAAGGCGCTGGGGAAGAGCATCCTTTCTTTCCAGTCCGCCTGTGCCACTGTAGCCAGCGGCTCCAGCGCAATCATAATCGACACGGAGCAGTCCTACGACAGCTACCTCGTCCCATACTGGAAGGCTGCATTCGCCGACAGGTTCGGCAAGGAAATGCCGATAATCAAGGTCAACTTGGAGAGGACCCCAAAAGCGAGCGGGAAGAAAAAGGTCGTGACCCGCGGGCAGGTCATCTCCGCGTTCTCGAACACCCTAGACCAGCTCGGAGTCGCCTACTCCGAGTCGAATCTCAAGACGCTCGCGGATATAATCTCCCCGGAGCTTCACGCGGACCTACCCGACCTCGACGGGCCCGCCGTCATGATACTTCAAGTCCCTGACGCGATAGACTTGCTAGCCTTGCATGGCCACAACGCGAGAAAGGAGGTATCGGAGGGCGGCCGGGTAGAGATCAGGCTCCAGTCGACCCCTGTCTACGAGTCAGTCCTGCATGACCTCGTACAGAAGACGGGTGCGAAGTTGCTCGTCTACGACTCGATATCTGCGCCGTTCAAGGCGACCTTTCCGAACACCCAAGACCTGCCCGCCCGCTCCGCCAGTCTTGCGATGACGCTTACCCATGCCCAGAGGCTCTGCGTGCAGTTCGGGATAGCGGTCTCGGTCATCAGCCACGTGTCCATCGACCCCATCAAGGCATGGGACAGGAGGCCGTACGGCGGCATCATCCTGGGTCATGAGGCGAAATTCTGTCTGGAACTCGCAAAAGGGACGGCGAAGAGGAACGCCGAGGCAGAGTGCGTCAATCCGGATCCGGACGTCGACCGGGAAAAGGCGAGGGCATTCTGGGTGGCGCGGCATCCGGCGATGCAGGAATACTCGAAGTTCGGGCTCTCGCAGGTGGACAAAGAGGGGTTCCACTGATGGGCTGGCTCTTCAAGATCGCCGTATTCATCGTCGGGCTCTTCGCGCTCACACTGGGTTTCTGGCCGCTATGGATCCCCTGCTTTGGCTATCTGGCATACTCCATCTGGGCGGCGACCAGGAGAAGGACGGTCTACGTACAGGATCAGGGAAAGAACCGAGGACCGCCGAGGGTGAGGAAGCATCGTTTCAAGAGGAGGTATCCCGCAGCGGGCGTCTTCTTCCTTCTTTCGCTCGTCGCCTTTGTCGCAGGCGGGGCTTGGGCGCCCTTCGTCTTTCTCGCCATCGGCAGTTTGATAGTCGCTTCCGGTCTCTTCGACCGGGGACCGAGCCTTTCAGAAGTAAGGCAGGTACCCGATTCCATACTCCTCAGGAGCAGATGGCTTCCTTTTTCTTGGGCGTCCCTCGTCGAGGTGAAGTTCGGTACCCAGCAGATGTCAAGGGCCCTCTCATCGGTCGGGAACGAGGTCATGATGACAATGAATTCCGAGAAACTTTCGGTCTACCTTCCGGTCCGTGTCCACGCGTTCTCTGTCCCCTCTGCGGAGCTCAAGGTCGCAGAGAAGCTCGGCCCGCTCGCGAGGATGCTCAGCACCAAGGGAGCGTACACTCTGCCGCTCGAGTCCGAGGAGGCTGCCGCGAGGATGGACTGGTCCCTCATGTCGGTGGACGTCGCGCTCGAGTACGGGAAGGACGGGGTCACTTCGCTGAACTCCACGCCTTTCGACGTCCTCGTGCTCTCGCCGTCGGGGCACCTGCTCGAGTCCGCGGCGGCGTATGTTGTGAAGGTGGGCAAGGCTGGGCGCTACAGGCTCCCAGGGAAGGGGAGGAAGCTCGAGAGCCAGCCGCTGCTCTGGGAGGCGCTGGAGACCCTCGGTGAGAGACATCTGCCACAGAACGCCGACGCCGTCACGAATTTCCTGAGCAGCGTCTCGGCGACAAGGGGGGAGAGCCTTGGAGACAGGTTGGACAACGGAGGAAGTACGGATGAGGGCAAGGTAGTCGTCGGCTCCCTTGGAGGTCAGCAGGTTGAACTCACGAGACCGCAGCTGAGGGCGATAGTGAGGGCATATGGATGAATTCGCTGGCGACTACCGGAAACGATAGAAGTCTATCCCGGTCCTCGGTATTGTCGCATCATCTTATATTGGAGTCCTCCTATTCCCGACTCGGTTTCCCATGAGCAAAGCTGAGCGCGACGCGAGGACCGGGCTGGAGAAGAGGCAGGCGCAGAGGTCGAAGAGGAAGGAAGATCGCCACCACCAGTATCCCAGCTCGGGGATAGAGCACGCAGGCTCCCTCATCGAGGAGGGTTACAGGGTGGAAGAGGGACAGGATGTTCGCAGGACGGCTCTGAACAAGGCCGTTCACAAGTACGGCTACAAGGAGACCGTCGAGAAGATCAACGCTCTTGCGGTGATGAACAAGAACCACAAGGAGAACCGTCGCCGGCTAGAGGATGACCTCGCGTACCTGAGGTCTGCATTCGGAAAGTCGGCATAAACCGATACAAGACACCTACCAGCGTGGAGGAAGTAACCGTGGCTCCGGCATGGTTCTGGTTTTTGCAGAACAAAGTTCGACTAGCGATATGAGTTTCTTAGCGCCAGACCTGCCCGGCGCACAAGGGGAAAAGCACTCATTGAATCTGTCAAAAGAGCATGTGAGCGCAAGTACCCTTGTCCGCGTCTTTGCCCCTACCGGTCGTCCGCACCCGCTACGGTATTGGTAAAGGTCTCGGGCGCTTCTTGCGGCAGGTCGTGCCCCGCGTAGCCCACCGCCCGATGCTCATAGATCGGTCTATCGCGACTTGCGGGGCGCCCCGGGCCTGTCAGGTTTCCATGCGAGTCCAGGCTTCCATACCTCCTTTGCCCATCGAGCCTGCCTTCCGGCGAGCCACACGGCATTCTCCCAGAGCGCCGGGCCTGCCTCCTTCTGCATGCCGAGGACTATCTTCTCGATTTTCGGCCACAAGAAGCCGATGCCGCTTGCGTCGAAGTAGAGGTTCTCGTTGAGCAGGCCCTGCGAGATGAGCACTCCCGCTGTCTCGAACTGGCCGAGTATTCTGTTGATGTTACGGACCCCTTCACTGTCGTGAGGATACTTCCGCTTGAAATCTTCGTAGTCCTTGGCATTGAACTCCCTCATGAACCACCTCATCGCCTCGTCGGTCCCCGGGTCGCGGAAGGAGTCCATCATCATAAGGAGTATCTCTGCGTCGTCCTTTGTTGGTTTCTTCACTCAATCCATCTCGATATGCGGGAACGCGTGCCGCTGTCCGATATAAACGGCGGGTGACTATTTCGGCCTCCGTACGACCGACGGGTGATGGCTTCAAGGCAAGGGATATGGACCTATGCAGCCCCACTCGAAGTATCCGTGTGAATATGCGATACCGTAGCTTAACACGTCTCCCACACCAAACAGCAAGCAGCTTGGCGACCGGTAAGTCGACCATAGCTGGCCGCCGGTGGAGGCTGAGCTGTACCCGTCATACCAGAGGAGGACGGGCGAAGCGAGGAATACAATTGTTCCAATCGAAACGACAATAGCTATGACTGCGAGGTTCCCGCGCCTCATTCCTCTCGGCGTTGTGCATCCAACTACCTCTTAAGGAGTTGCTTCCACTTGTTCTGTCCTTCGACGAGGTTCTGGGGTCTAAGCTATCCTTGCGATCACTGACGGGGCTAGGCTGAACTTCAGGGTCGAACCCGTAGCTTCCATCGGTGCCGTCTTGCCTATGCAGCCTTCGATGATTCCCGCGATGTACGCCTTCAGGAAGAGAGTGCCCCGCCGAACCTCGCCGTGATTCGCCCATAGTTCCGACCGGAAAATCTGAGGTCGTCAGACCGTAAAAGGTATTATCTGCGAGCGGACAGTCACGCCGCTTGGCCGCACAACAGGAGCGCAAACTCGCGGCGATCATGTTCACGGACATGGTCGGCTACACAGCCCTGTCGCAGGCCAACGAAGCAAGGGCGATTTCCTCGCTCGAGAGCCACAGAGACCTCCTCCGCCCTCTCTTCTCGAAGCACAAGGGGAGAGAGGTCAAGACGATCGGCGACGCCTTCCTTGTGGAGTTCGATAGCGCGCTCGAGGCCGTGGAGTGTGCCATCGACATTCAGAAGGCTCTCCACGAGGAGAGCGGCGTGGCGTCGAACGCGCCCAGCGTGAGGATAGGCATCCACGTTGGCGATGTCGTCCACAGGCAGGGCGACGTCTACGGCGACGCCGTGAACATAGCGTCACGGATATACCCGCTCGCCAAGGCAGGCGAGGTTTGCATATCCCGGCAAGTGTACGACCAGGTCAGTAACAAGGTCCCGTACGCGCTTGCGAAGCTTGAGCCGACCGAGCTCAAGAACGTCTTCGTCCGCATCGACGTCTACCGCGTCGAGCTTCCATGGTCCAAAAAGACCGACCTCAGAGAAGGGCCGCTGCCCGCCGACAGGATCGCAGTCCTGCCTTTTGTCAGCATGAGCCCGGATCCCAATGACGAGTACTTCGCCGACGGTCTCACAGAGGAGCTCATAGCAAACCTGTCCCTCGTCAAGGGCCTGAAGGTCATCGCCAGGACCTCCATCATGAATTACAAGAAGAGGGAGATGGGCATCTCCGAGATAGGCAGGGAGCTCGGGGTAGGCACCATAGTCGAGGGAAGCGTCAGGAAGGCGCTCAACCGGATACGCGTGACGGTCCAGGTCATAGAGGTGAGCTCGGAAGAGCATCTCTGGGCGTCGAACTACGACGCGAGCCTCGACGACGTCTTCGCGGTCCAGAGCGACATCGCCAGAAAGGTGACCGAGTCCCTCCCCGGTACGCTCAGGTCGAGGAGAGCACCCGAAGTCCAGAGAGACACCAGCGACGTCACGGCGTACATCAACTTCCTCAAGGGTAGGGAACAGATGTACGCCATCATGGAAGCACCTCTCCGGGAGTCCATACAGTCGTTCCAGCGGGCCATAGACAAGGACCCCAACTTCGCAAGGGCATACCTCGGGATGGCGCAGTCCTACCTTTCGCTCGCGCTGAGAGGGCACATCGCGTGGGAGGATTCGTTGGAGACCAGCCGGATGCTCCTCAACAAGGCATTGTCCCTGAATGACGGCCTCGCCGAGGCGCACGCGATGGTCTCATATCTGGCGCTCATGTCCGACGACACAATCGAGGTCATGGAGAGGGAGGCGCGCAAGGCTATCGAGCTGAACCCGAACCTCGCAGAAGGCCACGTCACCCTTGGACTGGTGAATGCGCTCATCGGGGACAGCAAAGGCTGGGTCAGCGAGCTCGAGACCGCTTACCAGCTTGACCCCTTGTCGACCAGGGTCATCGAACTGTTCACCGGCGCCCTGCTGTACACGGGGAGGGATGCAGAAGCGCTGGAGATACTAAGGAAGACCGAGCACGTGGACCCGCTCAACACCCACCGCTTCTTCTGGCTGCATCATGTAATCAAGGGCGACTTCGGCGCCGCGCACATAGAGGTCGCTGAGCTGGAAAGGCGAGAGCCCAAATGGGAGTTCACCCTTCTGGCGAAAGGCTACCTGGCAGGCTTGGAAGGTGACAGAGCCACGGCCGAGGCGATGATATCAGCACTGGAAGTCACCCACAAGAGAGGGTACGCGAGGTCCTCCCTCGCCGGGTACATCTACTATGCTCTCGGCGACATGGACACCTTCTACGCGTACATGCAGGCTGCGGCCGAGGACCACACCCTCCGGGCTCAGGACCTCCTCTATTCCCCGCAGTTCACCACGGCAAGAAAGGACCCGCGCATGCGGGAGATCGTAGAGTCCACCGGGCTGAGAATGCCTGAGGGCTTCTGGGACTGAAGTCCGGGATTGCGGGTTTCCCGGAAAGCATGGCGTCACCGTGCCACCATCCTGTTGAGGGGGCAGCTCAAGCTGGCGAAGGAAAGGCCGCCGCCTGCGCCAGTGCGACCTAGAGGTCACTTTTTCACCGTAGGAGAGCCAGAGACTTCACGGCCGTGAGCAGGAACTTCAGACTCAAGACGCGTTCGGCCTGGCTTGAACGGGAATCTTGGTCGCGTAGATGTCATCACAGGGTCAGATCTGCATCAGAGTGTCCGAAAGGTACAGGGTACCTGTGCTGCATCTCTCGTGTTATCCTCTCTGGTGTTATCTCCCCGCCTTCATACCAGAACAATCTCCAGAGGGTCCTCTGTATCTGGTCCTGCGTTGCGCCCACCGCGATGAACTCCTCGTTCAGTTCCCTGTTGTATCTCTCCAGATCCGATGCGGTTATCTTCGCATACCACGGGATGAACGAGTCCTTCGGCTGGAAGCGGACGTCCATGGAGAGTCGCAGCTTCTTGGAGGTGTTCGGCAGCGACCTGTGCGCGACCTTGTCGTGTATCACAAGGAGGTCGCCGGCGTTGTACGTGGTGCGAGCGAACGTACCGCACTGGTCCTCGGTCAAGGCCGGGAGCACGGCCCCGGCGTTTCCCGTGTAGTACCTGTCCTTGGACCACCCGTAGTCAGCCTCCGTCACGCTGAGGTGTGACCCGAGGGCGATGTCAACACCACCCACGTTGTCGCCGATGTCCATCAGGGGAATCCACGAAATGGCGAACCTGGCGGCGCGGTAGAAGACCTGATAGTCCTGGTGGATTGAGGTTATGGGGACCATCCTGGGGGTCTGGGTACGGACGTCCACGTTCATCCATGAGTAGACCGGGACTCCGAAGAGCTGCTCCATTATCCTGACGAGCGCGGGGCTCGTCCGCATCTCGTCATATGATTTCAGGGCGTGGATCTTCGTGTGTATCTCAAGAAAGTCGGGGACCTCCTTCCCCGTCCAGACCGGCACATCTTTTTCTTCCGGGGGAATAACTCCGTAATCCTGGAGCACCGAGATTATGTCGGACCGCACCTTCCGTATCTTCTCGCGATCGAGCACGTCCCTGAAGAAGAGGTATCCATCCCGCTCGTATCTCTCCCACAGCGCCTTCCCGTCTCCGAGGTGAGCGTTCGACTCGTCAAGGCCCGGGTTCATCGAAGATTCTGATTTTGGGAAGGATCGTTTTGGAATATATGGATTTTCCCCGACAGATTCTCCTACTTCGTTGCGGGATGGAGGGGCGTTCTTTCATCGAGCCTCATCAACACACGACAGGAACCGGACGTGTGGCGTAATTGTCTATGGTTAGGCGACCGTAAGTGCAACCAACTTCAGCGTGATGTCGAACGAGGTTGTCTGGCCGTTCTGGGTCGTCGATCCCGACTCGTTAAGGTAGGTCAGGAGCGGGGTGCTTGTCCCGGGAGGAGTCCCGACCTGGAGAGTGAACGCCTGCAGGGTGGAGGTGATTCCGCAATCCGTGTACGTCTCCGGAAGAGAAGCTGCCGCATAGTTGGTCACCTTCATCGTGGTCTGGCCGATGGTGACCGTCGAGGTTCCTGTGCTGTGGAAGTAGCCGCTGGAGAGGAGGCCTGAGTAGGCCCCCAGGTCCGTCTGCAGCAGGAAGAAGCTCGTGAAAATGCCTGTGACTACACTCTGAGCAGAGGCTCCCGTGAGGTTGTATCCGCTCACATCGGCCGCGAGGACATTGCCGTTGGTCTGTATCCACACCAGATAGTTGATGTTGCTCCCCGATGCAGCATAAGTGATGTTGAGCTTGATTGTCGTCGAGCTGGTATAGATCGTATTGTACGAGCTGACCGAGTTGAAGCTCTGTCCGGATGACGTACCGTTGTAAGCGACCTCCATCGAGGGGAAGCTGGTGATCAACGGAACGATGTCGGTCGATGTCGTTGACACCGAAGTAGATGTGTAAGAGGTGGACGATGCCGAGCAGGAGAGAGTCGTGCTCGTCGTGGAGGTTTGATACGAGGTGCTGGAAGTCGTCGACTGGATGGTCGAGGATGTCGTGACCGGGGATGTCGAGGTCGTACTTGTGGTCGTGCTGGGCTGACTTGTCTGCTGCGTAGTCGACTGCGTGGTTTGGGTGGTCAGGCTCTCCGAGCTCGTCGTAGATGTGGTCGAGGGTGTCGATGTTGTGGAAGTCGTGGTCTGAGTACTGGAAGTCGGAACCTGCGAACTGGTCGTCGTTCCCGTGCTCGTGGTGCTACTTGGTTTCGAGCTTCCAACTCCAAGGGCAACATAAGCCCCAACAGCAGCCACGGCAACTAAGACGATTATTACGACCACAATCACGGCCGCACCGACTCCGGGTCTCGAGGTAAGCTTCAAAATTCTGACGTCTATAGGACTAATGTAGTGTCAATATATAAGATTTGAAAGCTTGGAGGAGGAATTCCATGTAGCGACTCGACGGAAACCTCGAATGTTCTTTTCCCAGCTGCGCCAGGTTCCGCATCGGGGTCTCAAAAAGCCATCTGCTGAGACCGTTAATCAGAAGACGGGTCTCGTCGAACTGCTGCGACGAACCTTTTCTAAAGAGCAAGCAAACCCTTGACTTGTGTCGCAGGGGCTCAGGGACGACTGGAAGGCAAGTAAGACCGCCTACGCGGAACTGGTGTTCCGGCCAGTAGTCCAGTCTGGATACACAGCTCGCGACATGGGATCAAAGAAGGCCGTCAGGCAGGTCGTGCTGGGTGCTTCACTCAACAAGGCAATATTCGCCGTCTTCACCTCCTCCGGCGCGCTCTTCCCTTTTGTCTTGTATGCCGTCCTGACCGAAAGGAACCCTGAGCTGCAGACGCTGGTGAAGAGTCTGCTGGCCAGGGGCAGCGTCGCCCCGATATCCCTCGCGGTGACGATCTCGCTGGGACTGCTCCTCGTCTTCGGCTACGTCGTCCTTTACTGCGTGCAGGTGCTGCCTAGTTTCGTGACGACGGGCGCGTTCGCCCCTTTGACCCTGGTTCCTCTCGAGTCGAGGACCGTCTCCCGCATCGCAGCGCTCACGCTTTGGAGGACACTGGATTACATCTTCCTCGCGAGCTTTCTGGCCCTCGTCGCTTCCGCGGCATACTTCACCCGATCGGTTTGGGCAACTCTCTTGATTGGCCTGGCGGATGTCTCGATCTTTCTACTCGCCGTGGGCCTCGCCTTGTGGCTCACGGCTGTCTTCCAGAGGCAGTCGGAATCCAGGTCCGTGTCAGGCCTGCGCGCCCTCGCAAGACCGCTGACGTTCATTCTGTGGGGCCTGGGTGTGATGAGCGCGGTGTTCCTCTTCAGCCTGATCGCCTACATCGCGCCCTCGGTCCAGGCGGCGTTGGATTCGCCCGATTCGCTTCCTGGGATTGTTCTGCCGCTCATCCTTCCGTTCTCAGCAGGTGTAGTCGCTGCGCATCTTCAGGGCCAGAGCGTTCCCCATCTGACCCTCCTGCTCGGGCTCGTAGGATTGGCCGCGGCTGGTGCCGTCGCCGCTGCCTCGGTCAGAGCCATTCTGGGCGCGCTAGGCGCCGTGATAGTTCCTCCCAAGGCGACCGGAACCGCGCCCACGGGGGAGCCTTTCTCGTTCAAGGTCAGGGGGCCACTGGGAGGGTATCTCCTGAAGGATCTGAGGGTGGCGACCCGCAACCCCGCGACCGGATTCCTCTTCGCCCTCCCGCTCTTCGACGTCATCGCCGTCGCGATCCCTCTCCTGACGACGAGCGTGGTCAGGATGTCGGAGGTGCTGACTGGAGTCCAGGTCGGAGCAGGGTTCTCCCTCTTCTCGGCGTTCCTTCTCGTGACGGTCGAGGATTTTGGGGTCGAACGGCGGACAGCACTCCCGTTCATGGAGAGGGTCAGGACACTCTCCAAGGCCCTCATCTCGACAGGCTGCTACCTTCCTGTCCCGCTGTCGCTCGGACTGGTGCTGCTCCTCAGGCCGTCCACGTTTCTCGCGGGAAGCTTTGCCGTACCGGTCCTCGGGGCTGTCTCTGTTTTCGCTGGCTGCATACTCGAGGTCACGGTCATAAGGACCCTGGCCGAGGGCGGACGAGGCACCGCAGTGCGCTTCGGAGCGGGTGTCGGGACCGGAGAGGCTACGATGTTGCTGCCCTCGATCGCATACACTCTAGCCTACCTCGCCACGCGGGGGCACGGTGAGGCGCTGGTGGTGATGGCGGCAATCACGCTCTTGGAGCTTGGCGTGGCAACGCTCGTTCTAGGGAAGCGCGTGCGATGGCCGCGGACAGGGTCTGGAGAAAAATAGCTGTATCGCGAACGCGCTGGTAAGGGTGCACATCCGGACCCTGAAGGCAAGGCTCGAAGGCGGTCTAGGTGCCTGTTTCGAGGGTCAGACGAAGCTCGAAGGGGGGCAATCCGTGAACGAAGGCGGTAACCCTCCGCGGGCGCATGTTTTTATGCCGAACCTGTAACCTACAGAGCATGGCTGAAGACTTCTATACGTTGGCTGCTCCGATTCTTCCCGGTAAGCTAGACAAGTGGAAGAGTCTGCTGAAGGAAATCAAGGGTCCGAGGAAGGCCGAATATCTGGCCTCTCGAAAAAAGATGGGAATCAAGCATGAGCGCGCGTGGCTCCAGCACACGCCTGTGGGAGATTTCGCCATCGTCTCATTCGAGGGAAAAGACACGTCCAGGGTGATCGAGAAGTTCATGAAGTCCAAGGACCCGTTCGACAAGTGGTTTGCGAAGAACATACAGGAGATTCACGGGATAGAAGTCTCGGCCAATCCTCCAGAGATTAACGAGCTACTCCTCGACATCCTATAGACAAACGGCGGAGAGGTCGTTCGGCGAGGCGGCCCAAGGTTATCCGCCCCATTTCTTGCCGGTCTCTGCGGGATGACGCGTCTCCGCTTTACGCTGAAATCGAGGTGCCTGCCTTCAGCACAACCGCCTGTCTCGCGCCGGCGAGCGAGGAAATCGAGGCCACTCTACCTCCTGCGTCGATGAACGAGACGGCCGCCTCGACCTTGGGCTTCATGCTGCCCTCGGCGAACTGACCTTGTTCCAGATATTTTATGCAGTCTGCGCGAGTGAGTCGTTCCAATGGCCTCGCGGTGGGTTTGGCATAATCTAGGAAGACGTTGTCCACGTCGGTCAGCATCAGCAACATGTCAGCTTTCACGGAGGAAGCCAGCACCGCGGCAGCAAGGTCCTTGTCTATGACCGCCTCGACCCCTCTTATGGCTCCGTCGACACCCTCCGCCACCGGGATTCCACCGCCCCCGGAGGCGATGACCACGACCCCCGATTGCAGCAGCGCACTGATCGTGGGTGTTTCGACGATCGAAAGCGGTCTCGGAGAAGGCACGACTCTTCTGTAGCCTCTATCGCTGTCATTTACCATCGTCCATCCCTTCGTCTCTTTGAGCTCCGAGGCCTCCGATGCCGTGTAGAAAGGGCCGATGGGCTTGCTGGGTTTCGTGAAAGCCTCGTCTCCGGGATCCACGACCGTCTCGGAGAGGATGGTGGCGACCCGGGTATCCATGTGCCAGAGTTTGAGTTCCTCGCGGAGAGACCTCTGAATCATGTAGCCGATCATACCCTGGCTCTCCGCCCCGCATACGTCGAGAGGCATCGGAGGAAGTACCTCTTTCGCCATCTCGTCCCTGAGAAGGATATCTCCGACCTGAGGCCCGTTTCCGTGGGTCACTACGATCTGATGTCCGTCCTTTATGATTCCCGCCAGCTGGACGCATGCGTGCCTGACGTTGCGAAACTGCTCATCGGCGGTCCCTTTCTCCGTGTGCTGAAGGATGGCGTTTCCTCCAAGAGCGACGAGTATCCTCAAGGCTTGACGCCTCCTAGCTGCGTTCCAGGGCCGCGGTCATGCAGTGAGCACCACCATAGCCTCCTGTAAGGTTGGTCAGCGCCATGGGGAGGGCATCAATCCCGTACTCGTAGAGCTCCTTCTTGTTGGGGAAGAATCTTGCCTCGCTTTTCAGAGCCCGGTAGTCCTTTTGCGCTTGCGCAAGGAGACGGCCATACCTGGTCGGATTCCGCTTTGCCTCGGCTTCTAGGCCGTCAAGCACTTTCTTCACAATTCTGTCGACCTCGACCGCGAGAATAGTGCCGTCCCGGACACACAGAAAATTCGAAGCGTACGATAGCTGCTCGAGCGTCGTCAGGTTGACAATCTCGAACCCTTTGCCCTTGATGAAATCGTGCAAGCTCTTGCTGCCCTCCTCCTTCTGATAGGTGCCCTTCCCCTTCCGGTAAAAGATATCCACAGTTGCGGCCTTGAGCAGGAGCTCCGACCCGACCACCGTGCCGCGCCCTGCGACATTGAAGTAAGTGTCGAGGTGCATGTCGACCATCGGGTCTCTCTGGTTCCCAGGGATGAGTGGGTGGTTGGGCTGATGGACCACACCTACCTCATCGAAGTCCACTCCACACCGTAGCATCTGTCCGATCGCCTCTGAGTTCGTCCTATCCCCCGTGCCGACCAGCGCGAAATCCTTCATGGGGATGAAGTCGCCTCCCTCGAAGGTTCCCGGAGACTGCGTCTCGTGGACAACTTTCTCGCCCAAGCTCTCCCAGAGCATCCTCGTAATCTTCGGCTCGTTCCGTCTTTGCGGTTTGGACATCCTGGAAAGGAAGATGCCCTTGTCGGTTACCGCCTGCTGGTCTCTCATGAAGTACAGGTTGGCGAGCGGCGTCCTCTCCACCACGTTGACGTGTATCGCTCTCGCTCCTCTGCCTTCCTCCAGGTCGAGCTCCGGCTGGAGCAGCAGGATGTTGAAGAAATGTCCGGAGTCGAGGACATCCACATTGCCCATCATCTGTCTCCGAGCTTCGGCCGCTTCCTTCTTGTCACCCTTGAATTCCATCTCATCCAGGGCAGCACTTACAAGCTTATTCCGGATCTCCGGTTTCCTGTCCGCGAGCTCCAGAAGCTTCTCCTTCAGCCGGACGACTTCAATCTTGAACTCGTGTCTGAGGGTATACTCGAGACGCTCGTGCTCATGCCTTGCCTCATAGCGGTTGAAGGCGCGCTCGTAGAGGGAGGCATGAGGAGCGAGCAGCCCGAACCACATCTCTATCCCGGGCCTGTGCACTGCCACCCGGCGCAGCGTCTCCCACTCGGCTCTAATCTTCGCTGTCAAGCTACTTTACCAGAAACTCCAGTGTAGCCGCTGCACCGTACAACTTGTTCTCTCCCTGCCGCCACACGACGGATTGTTTTCCTTCGATCACATCCTCGGTTATCTCAAGACCGCGATGAGCGGGAAGGCAGTGCATCACCACAGCCTCCTTGTCAGCGAGCTCAAGCAGCGCTGAATTGATCTGATATCCTTTGAACGCTCTTATTCTCCGGTTTTTCTCCTTCTCCTCGCCCATGCTCACCCAGACGTCCGTGTACAATACATCGACGCCGGCGGCTGCTTCGGTCGGCTCGCGAACCACCTTGACTTCTGACCCCAAAGGCGCCGCGTACTCCTGCGCGAGCTCGATGATCTCTGGACGAGGCTCGTAACCTTCGGGGCACGCGACCGTCATATTGGCCCCGAGCATCGAGGCTCCCAACAGAAGCGAGTTGCAGACGTTGTCGCCATCCCCGATGTACGCTACCTCCAGGCCGCTGATCCTGCCCTTCACTTCCTTGATCGTCAACAGGTCCGATATCGCCTGGGTCGGGTGTTCAAGGTCGCTTAA
>JASHPA010000162.1 GCA_030038365.1 Nitrososphaerales archaeon | reverse complement strand
CGACCGACGTCTCGTCCCTGATCATCTCCTACTTCCTCTTAGTCTCCTCGGAGTTCCAGAGCATCTGGAAGTAGTCCTTGGCGAAGCCTGCCAGCCCGATATGGTCCGCCCATATCGCCAGGGCCGACGCCTCCGTCTCGCCTCCTCCCAGGAGTAGCACCACCTGCCTCGAATCTGCGATGACTCCTCCCCCGTAGAGGGTCTTCCGTCTCCGGACGTCAGCCACGCTGCTCAGGAGCGTGAATGTCTCCTTCTCCAAGTCCTCTCCAGTTAGCATCTCGATTTTCACCCCCTTTTCCTTCAGCGCCGTCAGGAGAGCGACTATCTCCTCTGCATAGGGGGCTATCGCCGTCGGCATGGCGATCAGCATCTCGTTCCTGCAGTCGAGCACGAGGCTTCTCAGCTGCGAGAGTATCTGCGCGGTGCCCCTCAGTATCCATATCTCAGGTCTCTCTTGTTCGCCCTTGTTCTCGTATATGCCCGTGAGTTCCTTCAGCGCGAGCATCTCCTTCTCCTTCCTATCCGCCTCATAGCGCGTGTTCATCTCCTCCATCGCCGTGTTCGGCGACTTGGCCGCGTAGAGGATGGGTCTGCCCTCGTGCTTGTCTATCCAGCCCTTCCTGTGAAGGGCCTCGAGCGCGTCGTAGACCTTGGAATAGGGTATCCTGGCCGCCCTGCTGATCTCGCTGGCGGTCATGGTTCCCTTCCCGATCAGGGCCACGTATGCCCGCACCTCGGCCCTGGTGAGCCCCAGTGATTCGAGGGCCGCGCCGGCCTTCTCACTGAGGCTCAAGAGAGGTCACCGAAATGTTCCATTCGATACCTAAGCGGTGCCTTTGCTTATCCAGAAGACGTTCCCATCCGGGTCGTCGAACTGCGCTATCTCTCCCCACTCGGTCTTGGTATAGTCCATCGAGAACTTGACGCCTTTCTTCTTCAAGGCTGCCACGACCTTCTCGACATCATCGGTGTAGAAACCGATCCCGGTGTTGCCCGGCTCAAGCTTCCCCTTGCACAGGTGCAGCTTCCATGAGGCGCCCTTCGGCCACGCGGTCACCCAGTGCTCGATCTCGGTCGACGTCTCGAAACCGAGCTTCTCCTTGTACCACTTTGCTGATTTCTTGCCATCTGACACCATTACGGCGACACTGAAACTCTTCGAAAACATGGAAACGCCGAGAAAATCCCTCCTTTTCGCCTTTTCGATGAGGCCCCGGTCGGACCGCCTCGCTAAACCTTATCTCGGCCGGACGTGCAAGAACCAAAGACGACGCCATGCCTCTCCTCTGGACCATCTTGGTGACGGGTCCGCCCACGTCAGGCAAGAGCCGCCTTTCGCGGCGCCTGCTGGCTGCCATCAAGGACTCGGTCCGGATAAACCCGGACGAGTTGCGCCTGATGTATTTCGACGACCCGGCGCCGGTGCACGACGAGGAGCTGATCTACCACACTCTCTCCACCCTGCGCAAGTTCGCGCTCGACCACAGGCACTCGGTGATAATCGACTCCACAGCCCCGCGGCACACCACGAGGAACTTCTTCCTCGACGATGGCGGACGCAGCAGACATCTCGTGGTAGTCATGGACGTGGACCGGAAAATCCTGGACAAGAGGGCGAAGGCTGCAGGCAAGACGTCTCCGCTTGAGGCGTTCGACGCGGTCTGGCAGGAGCCTCTTCAGAGCCTTCCCGTCTTCAAGTTCAGGAACGACGACGAAGAGCAGTTCGAGACGAGCTTCTACCTGCTCATGGAGTACATCAACCACGAGTACGCAGAGCACAGCAGCATCCTTCGTTCGATACTCAGGCTCAGAAGACGAGATGACGGCCCTGTGAGGCCGGATTCGAAAGAGAAGGCGCCCACTGCTCGGACCTGAGTCAGGCCGTCGCGCCTGCGACCATGAACACGGTCACAAGTATGAGGAGGATCATGCCAATCACGGAGCCAATCCTCAGCCTCTTGCCTGCCGCGATGAGTTCGGGTGATGGCGGGCCGGGGTTCTTCATCATGGCCTCCGTCAGTTTGACAATCTTGTGTGCCGAGGGAACTATGACCGTGAACGCGAGAGCCTCCGCGACCAGCGCCAGGATGGCGCCTGTCGATATGTAGAGCCCGAACGGAGTCGACGGGGACATTATCGAGAAGTTCCCGTCTGCCAGTACCGCGACCATTGCGACACCGAAGACCAACGTGATTACCGACAATATCTCGACGTAGCGCACGTACTTCGGTGTCACCTTGACCATGAATTCAGCTCTGGTGCCGGGAGACAGCTTGGGCAGGGAGGGTCCTATTACCATTCCGAAGACCATCGCGGCGCCGAGCCAGCCGATTGCGCCGAAGATGTGGACCCAGAGCACCACAGTGTCGAGAATCATACGGCGCCAGATGTCTTGGAACTTTCATTAATAGAATTTTTCTTGGGACTCGAGCGTCCGCGCATCCTACCGGCCGTGTTCGAGAATACCACCGATTTGCTCAACTGGGATTGAGTCGGCTCGAACCTCATGCTCAGATACGGGATTACCAAGACGCTGGACGCCCCCGTCGCGTATGCCTACGCTTGGCTGACGGACTTCAGGAGCGAAGACCCGCTGATACTCGGCGACCCGCACCCCCGTCACATCCTAAGGAGGTCGA
Source organism: Nitrososphaerales archaeon (assembly GCA_030038365.1). GTDB lineage: Archaea > Thermoproteota > Nitrososphaeria > Nitrososphaerales > Gagatemarchaeaceae > Gagatemarchaeum. Next base: position 17,594 of record JASHPA010000162.1, on the reverse strand, counting down.
AGGACAATTTCGTCTGGATACAGCACTACGACCGCGACGGAACGGCGAAGGAGGGCGTCCGTCTTGTCACCCTGAAGCCGCCCAACGAGTGGCACAACGAGGCGATCACCGACGAGAAGGAGTCTATCCTGGACTACCGTCTGACCACCGCGGGCAAGGAGAAGACGAAGCTGAGCATCAGGGTGAAGGTCTCGTTCAAGACGGTCGAGGAGAGCAAAGCTGACCTGGAGAGAAATCTGAGCACGATTTGGGACAAGTACGGCGCTGCCCTGGAGAGCGACTTCCGCTCCGGAAAGAAGGCTGTCGCCTAGCCTGCCTTGGGCTCGATTCCGAGCCTCTTCACGAATCTCTCGAACCCCTTCTCCCGCATCATGAACCTCGGCAGCTGCAGGTGTTCCATGATTGCCTCATCGGAGAGTCTCATCCGCCGCCCTTCCTTCACCATCGCCGTGTAGGCGCGCAGCACGCCGGGGCTGTCGCCGAACTCCACTTCCGGGTCCAGGAGCGACTCTCCGGAGGCGTTTGCGACGAGGTTCAGGCAGAGCAGCACGTCAAGGTAGATCGAGACCACGTCGCCCTTCCTGAAGTACCCGTTGGTGACCACAAGGTGTCCATCTTCTTCGTTAGGATAGATCGTCCCGAACGGGCTGTCGATGAACTCCACCTTCGTGCTCCCGAGGGTCTTCTCGGTCTTGTCGCCGAGGAGTTCCTTCACCGGTCCGACCCTCTCGAACCCGATGAAGTAGTCGGTGAACGGATGCAGCTCGGCCTCGGCATCCCGCTTTATCCGCACGGGGAAACGCGTCACGCGCTTCCCTCTGGGCCCTTTCCCGAGCTTCATCTCCCGGACGAAATTCTGCCAGGTCTTCGGCGGCGGGTTGCCGAACTTCAGATACTGCAGTATCTCCTCGCGCGTCATACCTATCCGCTCGGCCTCCCTCACGGTGTGCTCGTAGGCGGGGATCTCTATCGGGCTCGCGTAGTAGAGGGACCTGTCCTGCATGAACTTCATGAACTCGTCGTGGAACCACTTCCCGTTCATCATCCTCTGGTTGATGTGAAAGAGCTCATGGACGACGTCGAGATAGAGCGTGCGCGTCGGGCTGTTCCCGAGGTGGTAGGTCCCGACAGCGATGTTGCCGTCAACGTCCCTTATCCCCATGTACATCCCCCTGTTCGGGATGAAGCCGACACGCAGGCTGCCGAGCACCTCCTCGGTCTGGTCCCCGAAGACCGACCTCACCGCTTCGACCTTCTCAAAGCCCTGGAAATATTTCGTGAACGGAGGAAGGGCGGCGTCCGGGGATTTTCTGTTCAGCCGTATCGGCAGACGCGCCGTACTGCTCTTCGGCAAGCGTCCCTTCCTTCCGAGCCGCGCTAATAAGGCTGCCCCGTTTTTTCGCCCCGATGATTAATACCTTTGTCCGATTCAATCCGTAGAACAGCTGTTCCAAAGTTCGACATTATGACCGCCGCTCCCCTTGCTATGTGCGTCAGAACATGCAAAGCGCAAGCACAAGGACACAGAAGCTCGTCGCGGTGGGGGCTATCGTGGCACTCGCCGTACTCTCCGTCCAGGCCTACGCCCTCGTGAGCACGGGCTCACTGGCGACGACCATACACACCGCAAGCGGGAGCACAGACCCGCCCAGCAACAGCACGATCAGCGTCACCGGAAATGGCCAAGTCACCGTCCAGCCCGATATCGCTCTCCTGTCGATAGGGGTGAATACGCAGGGCTCGTCGGCCCAGGCCGCTGCCCGGCAGAATGCTCAGACGATGGCCGGTGTCATCGCAGCCCTCGAGAACCTCGGCATCAACAGCAGCAGCATACAGACCGTCTCGTACAACGTCTACCAGCAGAACCAGTACGCCGTCCCCGTAGTCTGCAGCACGCCGCTCAACAGCACGGCCTGCGCCGCCGAAGGCTATGAGGTGGACGACGAGATCCAGGTGACGCTCTCCGTCTCGAATCAGACGTTGGCCCAGCTGGGCACCGCAGTCGGCGCTGCCATCGACGCCGCAGTCGGACAGGGCGCGAACGAGGTCTACGGCGTCCAGTTCACCGCATCCAACGCCCAGCTCCAGCAGGCGAACACGGAGGCTCTACAGGCAGCCGTTAAGGACGCTTCCGCACAGGCAAACGCAATTGCCTCCGCGCTCGGCGTCACAGTGACGGGTGTCATATCCGTGACTACGAGCCCGGCCTACCTTCCGACACCGGTAGTCTATGCCACCTCAGGCAGTTCGCCAACGCCCATAGTCGCACCCCAGTCCCTGACCATCACCGCCTCGGTCCAGGCAGTCTACGCGACAAGCTGAGCACCCTCAGGGGTGCCCGTCCTCTTTTTTCTCGGGCTCGCAGCGGAGGCTACGGTCCGTTCTTCGCCTGCAGGTGCCGTCTGCGCCTCAGGACTACGGTCCAGACGGCTCCACTGGCGATAACTCCTGTTCCAAGCGCGGCGAGGAGTGCAAGGACGAGTGGGCCTCCGCCCGTCCCGAACTGCAGGGTCGCTTGGAATGATTGCCCCGCCGATCCGGCCGAGGTATCCAGGTTCCGGCTCTGAGCCATGCCGTCGTATGAAGCGGCCACGGTGTAATTGCCCTGTGGAACATAGAAGACAGCGACCCCTGCTGTGCTGTTCTCCGCGAAGACCAGCCCCTCAGCGTCGGTAAGGCTGACCACGACCCCCGAGAGCTGGGTGCCGCCGAGGACCGTGTCCACCGCTATCATGTCGGCCGGAACCTGGACCTGCAGGGTCGAGTACGGCCTCTGTATCTCCACCTGCGAAAGGTTCGTCTGTGACGTGCCGACCGATACGTTGAGAGGATATCCCGTCCCCAGGATGTAGACGCTGCCGTTACCCACGGAGTAGCCCGAGGCCCCGGAGACATAGATCTGCGAATCGGTGAGCTGGTGGTCCCACTGCGCGGCCTCGAGCGTCACCGTCGCCGGCTGCGGCGAGACGGAGACCACCGAGAAGAGGCTCACCCCATACTCCTCGTAGAGCATGTAGACGTAGCGGGGCCAGACCGAGGACCCTTCCTGCAGCGAGCCCGAGACCGTCACCGTATTGGAGAGCTCACCGCTGACGGGAGAGCAGTTCTGGAGCCAGACCCACGAACCGGTCCCCGTGATCAGCACGTCCGTGTCCTCGACGGAGACCGTCTGCCCGGCCTCGAAGTTCACGGTGAGGGTGTACTCCCCGGTCCTCATCGGGAGCAGGTCATCGAGCGCTGTGGTGAAGGCCCCGGCGATGCCTCCCGAGACGGCGACCGGCTGGGTTTCCGCTACCTGCGTTTCCCTGGAGACCACAGTCTGGTTGTCTATCTGATAACCGTACGCCTGGGAGAGGCCGACCGAGACGTCGAAGTCGCTCGCATTCCCCTGAGGGATGGCCGATACGGACGAGCCATTGAGGGTGAGAAGAAGGGTCCCTTCCCCTATCGCGCTCGGGATCGGTACGTAGGCCGTTGACGTCGACTGGTTGCCGGCGGTGCACGCGCTGAGGTCGTAAGCAGAGTCCGACGAAAGAGTGTAGGTCATGGACATCACGCCGTCGTCGTTAATGCCGTATCCGGAGAGCTGCGTCGGCGCGCCGCCCGCGACCAGCAGGAACTGCACCGACCATGACTGCTCGCCGGAGACCACGGTAAGCGTCCAGAGCCCCGTCGGGTCCGCGCTAGAGAATGTGACCAGCTGCAGCGCTGTGCTGTTCCCGTCCGTAAACGACGACTCCGTGCAGTTGTTCGTCGCTGAGGTGCCAGCGGCACACGGTCCGGTGAGAGAAATGCTCGCTGTTCCGGGTAAGTAAAAGTCGAACCAGAGCTGATCGCCCACCACGTAGACGGGCACGCCTTCGCTCACCGGAGCTGTAGTTCCCTTGCTGAAGCCGAGGCCTATCGGCGTCGATATGGCGCTCGTACTACCTGTAAGCTGCTGGCCACGGACGGGCTGCAGCAGCATCAGCGCCGCGAGCACCACTACAACGAGGACCTTCCTAGCGTCCACGGGTCGTCCACCAGATTATGCCGAGGATGGTCAGTCCGGGAACCGCGAAGAGCAAGAGCAGGTCGTCCGTGAAGAACGAGCCCACCTCCGACCAGCACAGAGCCGCCACACTTCCTGCTACGGCGATGATGAGTGGCGCCAGCCTTCCCTGACCGCCCCCCTCGTACGTGACCACATAGAACGTGAGCGCGAGGTACAGCAGCAGACCGGTGATCAGGACCTCCGGAGCCAGCGCGCTGGACCTCGCCTCCCCTATGAGTACCTGCAGCAGCAGCCGGGAGATTGCCGCCAGGCCGGAGATCTTCACCTGCAGGGTAGCCACCTCGGCCGGGATGAGCAGCATCGTGAAGAGCCCGATGGCCGAGGGGATGACCGTCGTGAAGCCGGCGTGGTGCATCAGCGCCACCGCGAACTTGTAGAGCCCGAACGCGGGGAGGACGAGCAGGAGAGCCGCCGGCCACGCGAGAGCCACCGAGGTCAGCGTGCTGAGATAGATGGACTGGCGGGTGAGGAGGTATACGACCAGCATGCCCGCGACGAGCAGCACCTCGAGGGCGAAGATATCGATCACCAACCAGATTCTGCCGCTTCTCAGCCTCTTCACTCCCATAACTACGAAGAGCCTGAGGACCATCGCGACTAGCACGACTTTCTCGATCTCGCTCGTCGGAGGGACTGCGCCGCTCTTGATCGCCCAAGCGACGAAGTAGAAGTAGAAGAACGCGAGCGGCGCAACGAGCAGCCCCCACGAACTGAACCTGAGCGGGTCCTTCATGCCTCAAGAAGCGCCTCCGCGAGGGCGGTAAGGTCCTCGTGCCCCGTGAACGTGAAGATGTTCCCCCACGAGTTCCGGCCCGCCGACTCCTTGCGGACAAGGAGGACGGGCCCCCGTCCCAGGAGACCAGCGGAACGCTCGTCGTCGAAAGCGATCTGGTCCACGACCAGCAGATCGGCATCCGAGAGTGCGGACTCGTATGGACGGCGCGAGTCTCCTGTCCACAGCTTGATCATCGCCGTCGCGAGCTCCGCCGATGTCGAGGCCCGGACGGACGACACGTCGTTCCCGCGCCTGTAGCTCAGCTCGACCGTCACACCGAGCGAGACCAGTTTCTTCCCGAGCTGGGTCGTGGCCTCGGCGGCAAGGTCGGTGTACTTCACCCTGTCCTTGGGGTCGGCCGAACCGAAGGTCGTGAGCATGCTCACCACGGCCTTAGCGCTCGCCTCCCTGACCCTGACCTGGATGCTGTCGTCATTCGAGCGGGCCAGCCTCTTCCACATCACGTCCTTGGCGTCAGAGCCCGGAAGGTATGGCTCGATGGAGTATAGCTCCTGCCCTGCGCCTCTACCGCCCGTCGAGGCCTCCCCTTGGACTATGGGAGAGACCGGCAGCACGACGTCCGGAAGAAGTAGTGAGACGGGGAGCGACTCTACGACAAGGTCGAGGTCGACGACTTCGGAGCGCTTGAAGAGACCGAGAGCATCCGTGACCATAACCGTGGCCCTGATTCCCTGGAACAGGCCGGCGTACGCCGGCACGAAGGTGAGCTCGGTCGCTCCGCGGTCGAGCTTCCCGGCCTGCCCGTCGAGTCCGAACGGGTTCGCGAGCGAGACCGAGGAGACCCTCGCGAACTGCGAACCTAGTGACCCGAGCCTCAGGACCACGGACCCCTGCTGGCGCTTGAGCATCCGGAGCCTGCGCCGGTCTACCGAGACCTCAGAGGGGTTCCAGCCCGTCCTGAGGAGCACGAGGGAGAGCCCACCCATGACCGCGAGCGAGAATGTGAGAGCGGCGGCGATGGCTGGCCCTGCCAGACAGACTATGGCTATCGTAATCCCTGTAGCCTTGAGATAATCCTTTCCCCGTTCGGTCAGCACTATCGCGGCGGGGTCACCTTGCCCACTATCTCCTCCACCAGCTTCGCCGTGTCGACCTGCTCTCCCGTGAGAAGGAAAGACTGGCTGAGCCTGAGGCGGTGCGGGAACACGTACATCGCCATCTCCTTCACGTCGTCGGGGATGACATAGTCCCGGCCTCCAAGATAGGCCCTGGCGCTCGCGCACCTGGCCAACTGAATCACTGCCCGCGGGCTAGCCCCGAGCCCTATCCTGGGGTCGTTCCTCGTCTCCGCAGCGAGCCGCGCGATGTAGTCTATGATCTCGTCGGAGGCCTTCATCTCCTGGACGCCATCGAGGGCCTCCTGCAGCTGCTTCCTCGTGACCGCCTGCTGGACCTCCACCTCCTCGGCCGCCCGCAGGTTCTTCCTCACGATTTCGACCTCGGTCTTGAGGGGGAGGTACCCCATCATGATCCTCACCATGAACCTGTCGAGCTGCCCCTCGGGAAGAGGATAGACCCCGCGGAACTCCACGGGGTTCTGCGTGGCAACGACCATGTGCGGGGACGGCAGCAGCTCTGTCCTTCCCTCCACAGTCACCTGTCGCTCCTGCATGGATTCCAGCAGAGCGCTCTGCACCTTTGGCGGCGCGCGGTTGATCTCGTCAGCCAGCAGGATGTTCGTGAACACCGGACCTTTCCTGAACTCGAGCTCCCTGTCCTTCATGTTGAAGACCAGCCCTCCGACGATATCGAGAGGGAGCATGTCGGGCGTGAACTGGACGCGCCTGAACTCCAGCCCGAGCGACCTGGAGAAGGACTTGGCGAGGACGGTCTTCGAGACGCCGGGCACACCCTCGAGCAGGGCGTGGCCCTGGGCGAGGAACGTCGCAAGGAGCAGCCCGGTCTCCCGTTCCCTGCTCACCAGGACCTTTCCCACTTCTCCCACGACCGCGTCCAGCAATTCCTGCTTCATCTCGGGGACCTCCTCAGCGCAGAGATTAGACCGGCTAGCGCCGGGACCACCGCACCTGTCTTCGGCAGGCCTCCGTACCTGTAGTCCTCATAGGCGCGCAGGGCGTCGTCAATCTCATTCCAGTCGAGTTCCGGCGTCAACGCTCTGGCTCTGGCGAGCCCCTCCCTGAGAGTGAACCCAGCCGGCAGGTCCGGGAACCGCTCCCTCAGCGCCTGACCCAGTGCCTCGAAGGTGTTCCCGACGTAGCGAGGCGTCCTCCAGAGCACGACGAGTCCGGCTGCCAGGGTGACGTAGACGGCAGCGTCCACCAGCATGAGGAGCTCAGTCTGCAGCGGGTATCCCTCCGTAGGAAACTGTCTGCGTCGTCGTCACGTTTGTTGTGACATAGTACATCGAAACGCCCATGGAGGTAATCCCGTCCAACGAGACCGGGATTTCCGGCTGGAAATCGATCCACTGCTCCGACCCGGAGGGCGGCCCGCGGAGACTCCAGCCTGTAATGAGCAGAGGTACCTGGACCGGAGTCTTGAACGAAAACTCGACGGTCTGATTGGAGCTCAGGGTCACCATGGTCGCGTTGTAGTAGAGGTCGAGGAACGCAGCGCTAACCGGTTCAGGCGCGATAAACGCGGGGGAACCCGGAGAGCCCGACGAGCTCAGCTCCAGTGTGCCCGATGCCCACGCGGGGACCACATTCGTCTGATTCGCAGGCATCCCTACATAGACAGGCTGGTACGTGATGGCGCCCACTGAAAGTTGGAGCAAGGTGGTCTCTCCTTGGTACACCGACGCCAGTACCGAGGCGTTGATCGGAACGCCGGCAGACGCGAAGAATGAGACCGAGTAATTGGAGGGGGGTAGCGACAGCTCGAGACCGCCGGTGCTATTCGTCTCATATGTCTTCGGGTAGAGCGGCGCGGGCCCCATAGGGACCACCGTGACCCCGACGTCGGACATATACGGCGTCGCGAAGATGTAGAGCGGGTTCACGAATCCGCTCGAGGCCGTGGCTTCTATGAGGAGTGTCCCGACCTTCGACTTGGGGCCCGGCGAGGGCCCACTGCCGGAACCATGAGCCACGACTGGCTGTATCTTCACCCCGAAGACCGGAGGCACTATGTGCTCGCTCGCGAGCGCAACGGTGCTAGCCAGGAGAACGATGCAAACAACCAGAGACGCCTCCTTTGCCCTCGGTCCCAAAGAATACCCGACCAGGTTTTTGCCACCGGAGCAATTAAAGACTTATCCGAATCCACCAAAGTGGTTCTTTCGTCATAAGTAAATTTCGACATCGGCTCTCGCCGAACATCATATCCTTCTCGCGCCGTAAGCCTAGCGAGAATAATCCGAACGAGCACTCGCTGACACCGAAGACGCGCCGGAAAGTCCCGTAAAATCGGTAAGAAGAAATAAATGGCCCAGTCCGAAGCTCAAGGAAGATGAGCGGTCCCTCGAGTTCGACCGGGAACGTAGTGTGGAGCGGCCGGCCCTCGATCAGCGTCTACCTGCTGCTCTACGGTATCCTTGCAGCGGTGATCGCCGCGATACTGGTCGCTCTCGAGGTCTGGGCGGGCGATACCGTCTCAGGCGTCTTCTTCACCTCGGTCAGGATCGGTGCCCTCCGCATCCCGGACATAGTGGAGGTCGTCACCGTCCTCGTCATCCTAGTCTTCTACCTGGTCCAGGCTGTCGGGCTCGCGCTGTACCAGTACGGTCACAGCTACGAACTACGCACCGATGGGATCTACGTCAACAAGGGCATAGCCAACCTCTCGAACACGTTCATCTCGGCGATGGCCTTCTCGGACGCCAAGCTGATCAGGACCCTCGGGATGAGGATAGTCGGGAGGAGCACGATCATCATCGAGGCGAACGACGGACGCAAGTTCGAGCTGAGGATGCTGAAGGACGCCGTGAACGTCCAGAACCTGATAAGGAGCAACCTCTCGCACCCGACGGTCAGGGTCGAGAAGTAGCTCGCCCTAGACGGTCGTGTAAAGGAGATACGCGTTAAAGGCAAGGATGAGCGCTACCGTGACCAGCGCCAGTATGATCGTCGTCTTCCCGTTTACCAGGGCACCCATGAACTTCGTCTTCGAGGTATAGTACACCAGCGGAATCATCGGGAGGGGTATCATCAGGCTGAGGATCACCTGACTGTAGACGAGCAGGCTCAGCAGCGGAAGCCCCAGGAGGATTGCCACGGTCGTGGGGAAGACGTTGATCCCCCTGGTTATGATCCTCCTCAGCCATAGGTTCGCCCGGATACCTGTCATCCCCTCCATTATCACCTGTCCGGCGATGGTGCCCAGCGCGGAAGACGACAGCCCTGAAGCGAGAAGGGTCAGAACGAATATCGTGCCGAGGGCCGGCTGGAATATGTGGCTGATTCCGGTGACGAACGCGTCGATAGTGATGCTGGCGTCGGGGTAGAGCGGTATCGCGACCAGCAGTATTCCGGCGTTCACCAGTCCCGCTACCGAGAGCACGACTACCGTCTCGGTGAGGTGCACCCTGTTCGTCTTCACCTTCTGCTCGGTCGTGTACACCCGATGACCTTCGATGGGAGGGACAGGCGACGAGATGGACCCGCCTACGGTCGCCGTCTTGCCCTCCTCCTTCTTCCCTATGAGGTCCATCTTGTTCCTCGACAGCCAGGAATGGACGTACAGAGCGTGGGGCATCACGGTCGCCCCGATTATGCCCACGACTACGAGGAGCGCCGCGTTGCTTCCAGCGAGCGGGACGACCGAGTGAAAGCCTATCTCCGATAGAGACGGTTTCACGACGGCCAGGTTGTAGAGTATCCCGACCACGAGGATGCTGATCAGGAGGGCAAAGTACTGCTCAATGATGCGAAATCGCCTTCCCGTCATGGCAAGGAGCAGGATGACGTCAAGGGCCCCGAAGATTGCCGCATAGATGAGTGGGATCCCGAACAATAGGTTCAGGCCTATCACAGTACCGAGATACTCGGCGAGGTCGGTCGCGGCCGCGGCAGCTTCGGCGGCGAGCCAGTACGGGATGATGTACCTTCGCTTCACCAGCGACTGCCTGACGAGTTCGGGGAGCGAGTATCCCGAGGCGATGCCGAGCTTCCCTGAGAGGTACTGGAGGAGCATCGCCATGCCCGATGCCAGCCAGACCGCCCAGAGAAGTTCGTACTTGAAGCCCGCCCCCGCGGCTATGTCCGTGCCATAGTTGCCGGGGTCCATGTAGGCTATGGAGACCATCAGGGCCGGCCCGAGCCAGACGAGGAAGCTGCGGAGGGAGGTTCCCTTACGGATCGCCGACTCCTGCACCTGGACTGTCTGTTGGGTGGTGGCGCGCTTCGTCCATGGCAGCCGCATGACTCCGGAGACGGAGCGATGCGTATATATTGTTTTAGTCCTCTAATATAACTTGGTGGCCCTAATCCTGTTGAGGGGGCCAAACTCCATTAGGGACGTCTAACAACCATGCCCCACGCTCGCCCGCCAACGCTTAAATCGAGCGCGCTCCCACTCTCTCTGCAGATTTGCAGGACCCGAACTTCTCGAAGCTTTCGGACTTGAAGACCTACCTCCTCGTGGCTCTCATCTTCGGGGCCATCTCTGCGATCATCTTTCTCCTTGCCACGCTCTTTCTTCTGGTCTTGATCGTGGGTCTCGTCTTCGTCTTGCCGCTTGCAGTGTCGGTCCTAGTCGTGCTGCGAATCCGACGGATGAGGCAGGCTGCCGAGGCCAGGGACATCGAGACCCTCAAGCGATACCGTTCGACGACCTGGGCCATCATCGCCCTGATATTCGGCTGGATAATCACGGGGATAATGCTACTAATCGCGAACGGGGTCATCGACGACCTCGTTGTCGGAGTGCCTGCAGGTACCTTCGCTCCACCGACACCACAGTGGACGTCTGCTCAACCCTCTCCTGACTACAAGTTCTGCCCGAACTGCGGCGCGAGAATGGCAGAGTCAGCGCGCTTCTGTCGCCAATGCGGCGCGGCCCAGAATTGAGTTGCCGCCGTTAGGGTGATCGCGGCTTCGCCCCATTGGACTTGGCTCAACTCAGTCCCAATCCCCGTCGATGAATTCCTGGCCTGCAAAAAGGCTCCGAATCTCTGCCACAGGTTCTGTAATTCTCCGTTGGGTGGAGGCTAGGTCTTCGCATTTTGGATGCTGTCAGAATCCGTTGGGTGAACTAATCTGGATATCTGTGAGTCTTGCCCCTGAACAGAGGTAAGCATCGTGACTCCGTTTTGGTATGCGAGGCCGACATCTGGTCGTTTTGACAAGCGAGAGTTACCTTATTCACACCGCAATCCTACTCGTGAAGGCATGCCGGCCGGCAACCAAATCAACATAAAGAGAGGTCGAGTCGAAGAGATTACCCTTCTCAAGGCGTGGTGCAACTGGGCTACGAGAGGCAGACGCCAGTACCTCAAGGCTATCCTCAAGCTTCCTTCAGATGAAAGAGTCAAGGCGAGGGGCGCCTCCTTCGAATCCATCCAGGACATCTTCCTCCACATAATCGAGGACTACAATTGGTGGTTCCACGACGTGGTCAACGACAGACAGCGGGAGTTCGAGGAGCTTGTGGGAAAAGAATGGGGTGATGCCGACCTCAGGCGCCTTTCGAGGCTCGTCGACCGGTGGGTCGGCTCTCTGACCGACTCGCTGACTCCCGAGTCTCTCGGCCATGAGTATCTCGTCAACGGCCGGGGTGGCGACGGCAAGCCCTACACGATGACCGTCAGTCTCGCGGACATCATGTGGCATATGCTCGAGGAGGAGCTGCAACACCGCGGTGAGCTCAATGCTCTGTTCTGGCAGATGGACATAGACCCGCCGGTCGACTCGTGGTTCGGTGAGGAACTGAGAAAGCTCAAGCGCGAGCGTCGGGCCGTATCCCGCTAGGTGACAGAAAGTCGAAGGCGCGGCGAGGAAGGAGCCTGAACTGCAAGCCGGCTCCGGAACCCCAAGGTCATCGGCCTACTCACACCCGTCCTTGGTCCCCTCTCCGAGGGCGTCACGGACGATGCGATCGACGATTCTGGCCGGCGTGAGACGGGTCTTGACAGTCCACAAAACCAGAAGGATTACCCATCACCCGACGGAGACTGCAGAACCCTGCCACACATGGCTTTAATATGCGGGAAGGAGCTGAGCGCCCAAGCGCATCGGATTGGATGAGAACCTCGCGAGGACCCTCTACAGAATCATCGTCGGGCTCGCGGTGCTCGGCCTCTTCTTCTCGCTCGTGCGGATCGCGCAGGGTGGGATCGAAGGCACCGCCCTGCTGGGCGTGGTGGTGGGGGTCGCGCTTCTTCTCGTCGGAGTAAGCGGGCTCAGGAGAAGAGCCCCGGCCCGGGACGAGCCCAAGAGTAAGAAGCCGCGCAAGCAGCCTGGTTCCTCGCAGAGTATACGTCGGCCCTAGGGCGCGTCGGTCGGGTCCCAATCTGTGCGAAGGTCCTCGCCGAGGGCATCCAGTTTCCTCATGTCGGCGGCCGTAATCTCAAAGTCGAACACCTCCGAGTTCTCCCTAATCCTCTCGGGCCGCGACGACTTTGGTATCACGACGAGTCCGTGCTGGAGACCCCACCTTATCATCACCTGCGCGGGGCTCTTGGAGTATCGCCTGGCGACCTCCACGACGACAGGGTGACGGAGCTTGTATCCCCTCGTCAGGGGGCTGTAGGCCTCGAGCTGTATCTTGTTCTCGTTGCAGAAACTCAGCAGCTCCTCCTGATAGAGGAACGGGTTGAACTCGACCTGGTTCACATCCGGGATATGGTCCGAGTCTGCGAGCAGCTTCTGAAGATGCTTGACCGTGTAGTTGCTGACCCCTATCGACCTGCAGACACCACGCCTCTTCAGTTCAACTAGCGCCCTCCACGAATCGTCCCTCAGCCCCTGCACCGGCCAGTGGATTAGGTAGAGGTCGATGTGACCGAGTCCCAGTCTCTTGAGGCTGGCCTCCCCTGCCCTGATGGCGGCTTCGTACCCGTGGTCGCTGTTCCAGAGCTTCGTCGTGACGAAGACCTGATCCCTCGGCAGGCCGCTCTCCCCGATTGCCTTCCCGACGCTCTCCTCGTTCCCATACAGCTTTGCCGTGTCCACATGCCTGTAGCCGATCTTGAGCGCGAACTTCACCGCCTCCTCGGTGGCCCTTCCCGAGGGTATCTGGTAGACCCCGAGCCCGAGCACCGGCATCTCGACCCCAGAGTTCAGCTTCGTGGTCGAGTTCAAAGCAAGAGCCATTGCACAGTTGCACATGGTGCTGTCCGTCTTAAACATGCCCGCAAAACTCAGAAACTCGGACTACCTTTAGGCCTGGGTGCGACAAGCGCTCCATGGCCCTGCGGATTCGCTTCAGTTGGTCGTGATGGCCATCGTCGCCCTCCTCGCCCTGACATTCGCCGACGGGGTGGTCTGTCCCTCTTCAAATCCGGCATCTCCCGAAGGCAAAGACAGGTGACTCTGACCGGAGGCACTTAGCCTCTCGCGCCCGAGCAAATTATTATAATGCCAACGTGGCAACAACCAGCACGTTGACAGACGTTCTAGTAATCTCCAAAGAGGAAGTCCAGGAACTTCTCACCATGGCCGACGCGATCCCGGCGATGGAAGATGTCTTCGCCGCGGCCGCGCGTAGCGAGGCGGACAGCATAGGCGTCCTCCACATAGATGCTCAGAAGTACGGCGGTGGTTGGAGCATCAAACCCGGCTACCTTCAGAGCCGGGGCTACGTGGGCGTGAAGCTCAGCTGCGGTTATCCTGCCAACGCTTCGAAGGGAGTCCCGACCATCATGGGGGCGATTATCCTCTCCGACGCCAGGGACGGGACCCCTCTTGCGTTGCTCGATGGTCTCTACATCACCGCGGTCAGGACCGGCGCCACCGGCGGGGCGGCGGCCAAGTACCTGGCTAGGAAAGACTCGAAGGTCGTCGGCGTCATCGGGGCCGGCACTCAGGGAAGGATGCAGGTCCTGGGCCTGAAGGGCCAGTTCCCCATCGAGGAGATAAGGGTCTACGACGTCGACAGCGGGAGGCTCGACGGCTACGCCACGGAGATGTCCGCGAAGATGGGCGCGAAGGTCACCAAAGCCGGGTCTGCTGAGGACGCGATAAGAGGCTCGGACATCGTGATAACGGTCACGCCGTCGAAGACGGTCTACGTCCGCAACTCGTGGATCAAGGACGGCATGCACATCAACGCTTTCGGGGCCGACGGGCTCGGGAAGAAGGAGCTCGACCACCAGATTTACAAGCGCGCCAAGCTAGTAACCGATAACATCGACGTCGCGATGGAGAAGAGGCTCTTCACCAGGAGCGATGTCCACGCCACGCTGGGCCAGGTCGTCATCGGGAAGAAGAAGGGGAGAACGAGCGCCAAGGAGCTGACTGTGTTCGACTCGACAGGGGTGGGCATCCAGGACGTTGCCGCTGCAGCGACCGTCTACGAGAAGGCGAAGAAGGCGGGCAAGGGCAAGACCGTCAAGCTGTTCTGAGCTGGATTTCGGGCGAAATCAGCCTATCCTCGCGTGGGGTCAGGTAGTGGCTCCGCAGCCCGTGTGGGAAGAGAGGCGGTGAGCGGGATCGGCGATTCGTTCGAAGGTTGCGTGCCACTGGGCGTGACAATGCCGAAATGGAGCACCAGGAGCTGTCCCCATTCATCGCCCGCGATGACCGTGTAGTTACCTGCGGGGAAGGACGTGAACTGCGCGGAGGAAGAGCTCCCTGACCAGAAACCGTCCACGGACGCTGACGCCTGCATGCCATACTGTCCCACCAGCTGCGGGTCATACACTGCAGCCGCATCGCTGTCGGGAATGAAGCCGTAGGAGGTGGGCGCATCCCCGGACCCCGCGGAGCAGGACGCGTCAGGAATCGACGAGTTGCATACCGTCAGCGCCTGCGCGGAGGCATAGTCTGTGCTGGTCAGATACCCCTTGAACACCGCGAAACCCATGGGGAGGATGCCAGCGTTCGAGCAGTAACAACCGGAAGACTGCAATGCCGTCTGGGAATACGGCCAGTCCTGTGCGGCGCTCACGTTGTTGAACGCGTCCCTGACGTTCGACTCTTCGACGGACACTCCCAAGGTACCGTTCGAGAATCCAGCCAGACTGAGGCTCAGCATGAGCCCGGACGACGAGTTAGCCGAGGTGTAGGTGACGGGAATCTGGACCAGGATGGAGGAGGAGTTCCCGCTAGTACTCTGGCTCGATGCTACGGAGCCGTTGCCGGAAGTAGCCGTCGACTGCGAGGAGTATTGCTGCACAATAGAGGATGAGTTGTAGCTTGACTGAGTTGTCGCGAGGATCATCGTGTCTGCGACACCAGGGTTTCTGTTGTTCCCGAGAGCCAGGTAAGCGACCGTCGCGCCGACGAGCAGTACCACCATCCCCACGAGAAGCACGACGGCAGCGCTGATCCCGCGGGTTCGCTTGCGAATAATCAAGGCGACTCCTGATGTTTTGCGTCGTTCTTCTGATTAATAGTTTTGCCCGATGACACCCTCGGCTAGGCGCTGCTGATGGCGGTCTGGATCTCTATCTCAACCGCGTAGCTGAACGGCTGACCGTTTTGGAAGCTGCCCTCGATGGTCATCTGATACGTGGATCCGGCGCTCATCGAAGCAGGCGCGATTATGGTCTCGGCCTGCGATGTCGGCTGCCCCGCCTGGAGAGGGTTAGATGGGCTCGCGCCGAAGCTGAAGGTCACGTTTCCTCCTGCAAGAAGAATGGTTGCGGTGAGGTTCGTTATGTCCGCCTGCTCCGGGGCTGCCATAAGCGCAACCGCGATCGTCTGGCCGGCTGCCGTAAGGGAGGGGACCAGCTCGACGGAGTGCACCCACACCGGCGTGACTGACAACGGACAGTTGTAGACGTCGAGCGACGAGGTCTGGTTGTCGAGCCACATGGAACTCGTCTCCTGCACCCCATCCGCCCCGGCAGCGAGGGTCACCTGCATCTGGCTCACGATGAGCTGCGCGGGAAACGTGCCGCAGGGATAGAAGATTGTCCCGTTGTACTGGTTGAAGACGAATGTGGTCAGGCTCTGGCCCTGGGATTCGCCGTAATAGGTCAACGAGAAGGTGTAGCAGTTTCCGTTGGTCAGGGCGGTGAAAACGGGGTTCTGTTCTATTTGCTGCACAGTCGTTTCATAGGAGGTCGATGCCTGCGCGGGCCAGGGCGTCGTCGGGCATGATGCCGGTGCGCGTGCGGTCGTAGTGTCCAGGACGGAATTCGGAAACGCTGGGGTCGCTATCCAGGCGTATAGCAGGGAAGGTGAACCATAAAGCCTCCATTGTACGGTCAGGCTCCCGTTGAAGAGGTCTGAGCTGGCAGGAGCCGGAAGTCTCTCGCCTGAGGATGTTCCTGGACCCGCGGGATTCCAGCCGACGCTCACGTTCTGTTCGAGACCGTCGCTCTGCCGCACTTCGAGCAGGAGGGTCCAGCCGGTATTGAGCCCGACGGTCCCGTTTGCGGACATCTGGCCGTAACAGCAGCCATTGTAAAGGATCGAGAAGTCGTATCCACATCCTCCGAACTGCTTCTGCATGTTGTCATACGGTATGGCCGTGATGCAACCTGCGTTTGCAAAGGAGGCTGCCTGCGTTGAAGCGCTGTTGCTTGTCTGACTGCCTGAACGTGAGGACGAACCTTTTGCTGCCGACGAGCCGGGTCCGGGGGCGGTTGTTGCGGAGGAAACCAGAAGAACGGAGCCGAGGACCGCGGCTAGGAGGACGATGACAGCCAGTATGATTGCAGGGCTGCCCACACCCTCTCTTCGGCGCGGCATCGCGAACCGGATGGCGGTTCAGCGGTCTTTTTGATTAATAGTTTTGCCCGAAAAGTGCTGGACGCAACCTCCAACCGTGTTTGGCTGGTCGTCGCGCATGCGTGGAGTTGTGTCGTTCTGGTTTTACGGACAATGGCTAAATATCGCGCGGGCCTACTCCGTGAAGTGTTCGAGACAGGGGCGGAGCTCACCGAACTGCAACGGCTTCTGGATGCGAGCTTCGAGAGAGCAGGAGAGCGGGTGCATGGAATATACAGTGCGGATAAGCAGCTTTCGGCACGGAAGCTCGCCGGCTTCAGAGGAGTAAAGCTTGTCGCTGTCGCTTCGGTCAACACGAAGGGAGAGCCCAGGGTGGCGCCGAGGAGTGCCGCCTTCCTTCATGGCAAGTTCTATCTCGCTGCCAACACAGAATCCATCCTCGTGCGGCGGCTTGAAAGGAACCCGATGGTGGCCATCACCTACTTTGAGGACGATCTTCTCCTGATGAGCCACGGTGAAGTCACATTCCTTCTCAAGCGACAGGCTGCATTCAGGGGCATCAGCCAAGAGTGGAAGAAGGCGTTCGACGGAGGAAAAGACGCCCTTCAGGGGATAGACGTCTTTCTCAGGGTCGATGCGACTCACCTTGTGGCGTTCGCACAATGCGCCGAGCGGTATCCGGAAGCTTGGGTGATGTCGGGCCACTAGACGTCGCTCATCTTGCAGAGATGTAGCTCATGGGCGGGGCTCGTTGCACTCCCATGGAACTTGGCTACCCTGGAGAAGTAAGGACTTATCCTAAACTCACCTTTACGCTCACCTGTATTTTCAGTATGGACGATGAGCCGGAGGCGCCAGTGGATGGAATGTGCCCAGCACTACGTGGCGACGGGATTGGATGCTGTTGACGAGCAAAGGTATTCGGCTGGATACGGGAACGTATCTACCGGACCCATAGCCACGCCTCCAGTCTGGATGTCATAATAAGCATACACGTAGCCGATCG
>JASHPA010000161.1 GCA_030038365.1 Nitrososphaerales archaeon | reverse complement strand
CATATCGCGTACCCGGACGGCCGGTAGACGAGGCAGCCCGAGACAGGACTGTAATCGACGAGCTCCGACCTCAGTATGGCCTGGGTGTACCACTCGTCGAAGTCCTGCGCCTTCTTGGCGGTTATGCCCTCCTGTTTCGTCTCGGACATGCGTCCCTCCCGATGGGAACACGGTTAATGAAGTTGAACCCGCTTCCCTACCGTCCCAGAAAGGGTGATAACTGCCCTCCCTCCGCCCGGTCCGCGGGATTTGAAGAAACGAAGGATAGGCTTCCAGGGGGAGCACGGCGCCTTCAGCGAACAGGCGGTCCTGCAGCACTTCGGGCCGGAGGTCGAGACGGTCCCCATCAAGAGCATCAGGGAGGTCTTCAACCTCACCGAAGGGGGCGCGATCGATGTAGGCGTCGTCCCCATCGAGAACTCGATCGAGGGGAGCGTCACCGAGTCCTACGACATGTTCCTGACGTCCAGCGTGAAGGTCGTGGGAGAGGAGGCGGTGAGGGTCGTCCACTGTCTGATAGCGCTCCCGAGTGCGAAGCTGTCGGACATCAAGGTCGTCTATTCCCACCCCCAGGCCCTGGCCCAGTGCAGGAACTTCGTCGCCTCGATGATGGTGGAGCCCAGGGTCACCTACGACACTGCGGGCTCCGTGAAGATGATCCGGGACGAGAAGATCCGGGGCGCGGCAGCGATAGCCAGCCAGAGGGCCGCCGAGATCTACGACATGAAGATACTCAAGAAGGGGATAGAGGACTATGGGCGCAATTTCACCCGTTTCCTCGTCATCTCCAAGGCCGAAGGCAGGAAGCAACCCAATAGCAAGACCTCCGTCATGTTCTCCGTCCCGCACACGCCCGGTTCGCTCTACGCAGTCCTGGAGGTCTTCGCGCGACACAAGATCAACCTGGCGAAGATAGAGTCGAGGCCGACGAGACAGAGGCCCTGGGAGTACTACTTCTTCGTGGACATAGAGGGTCACTACAAGGACCCGGCGATAGCCTCGGCCTTCGCCGAGGTCGCGGGAAAGACGCTCTTCCTGAAGGTCCTTGGTTCTTATCCAAAGTCCAAGGAAGAGCTCGTCTGATGCCGTCCGCGGAAGGGCTCGAAGGGATCGCAGCAGAGGTCAGGGTCTGCGTCCTCTGCCCTCTCTCCAAGACGAGGAAGAACGCGGTGCCCGGTGAAGGCCCTTCAGACGCCCCCGTGATGGTCGTCGGCGAGGCGCCTGGAGCGAACGAGGACCAGCAGGGCAGGCCCTTCGTGGGATCGGCCGGTCGCAACCTAGAGGACCTCCTCTCCAGGGCCGGCCTCGCCCGCAGCAACGTCTTCATCACGAACGTCGTAAAGTGCAGACCTCCGGGGAACAGGAGACCGCTGAAGGGCGAGATGGATGCCTGCCATCCCTATCTTAGGCGGCAGCTCGAGACCATCAAGCCGAAGTTCGTCGTACTCCTGGGCGACGCCGCCCTGAAGGAGTTCTTCCCGGACTCGAGCCTCGCGTCCCTGCACGGAAAACCCACCAAACGGGGAGGGCTGACCTTCGTACCGATGTATCACCCTGCTGCGATGATCTACAACCGCTCGCTTACGCAGACGCTCGAGGAAGACTTTACGAAGCTCGGAAAGCTTCTCCGTTCAGGCTGACTCTGCGTTCCGGTTCTTGGTCGTGAAGTAGAGGAAGAGGGCCACCCCTAGCAGCGCGATCCCCGCTGCCATCCCAAGGAAGAAGTTCCTCTTTCCGATCTCGTCCACGGAGGCTGGGACGCCGAGCAACAACACGATGATGACTATGTTCCTGACCTGCGAGGACTTGATGGTCACCGAAGGCAGGAGCAGGAAGCTGAAGAGGATGAGCAGGGCTGGGAAGACAACCACGTATCTGCCCGTCAGGACGTTGGTCGCCGCCGTTCCAAAGTCGAACCCTGCCGAATACCATGCGCATATCAGGCCGAGAGCCAAGGCCAAGACCGCGAGCTTCTGCAGGGTCGAACTCTCTTCGATGAGCTTCGCTCTCCTGTCAGCCGGCCCTGCGCTGTTGATGTCGAGCGTTGCGCCTACGATGACCGCCAGAAAACCGACCAGGAAGACGTACGGGTTCTCTGTCACGCTCAGGAAGACGGAAGAAGGAAGGGTGGCGGAGAGGCCTGTCTGTACCCAGAGATAGATGGCGTAGATTGCGCTTACCGCGAACGGCACCAGGAAGAGCACGAAGGGAAGGTCCTGCCCGTTCTTGCCCGAGTTCATCCGGAGAGGTGCCGCCCGGAAGTCGGATTAAAACCCTTGCGGGGTGAGCACCCCATCTCACGAAACTGCAAATGGAATTCGTAAATAGAGAGAAGTCTTCCGATTCGGAAACCGATGAGCTCGAGCTGGGGGCAGGCCACGCTGTCGCGGTTGCACGGCGCGGTGCTCATCCTGTGGCTCGTGTCGACGGCCGGCTGGTTGCTCTTCGTCGTTGACAACTACATCATCCACACACCCTATGCTCTGGGAAAGGACTGCATCGCCTGCTACAACTACGTCTACTATCTCTACGACTTCGCCTATCACTACGCCTACCCTGGCGCCTTCGCAGCTATCTTCTTCGTGATTTCGCTCGCGTGCCTCGTCCTCTTGTGGATCCCGGCAGATGGTCTGGGGACCGCTCTCTCAAGGACTGTGCTGATAGCCGGTCCCGCGCTGGTCTTCCTTTTCGAGGTCGGGGTCTATTTCTGGCTTAACCGTGACTGGAACGTCCACGCGACGGACTTCCTCGAAGGGACGCCCCTCACAAACCAGACGGTCTTCTGGTCGTCGGGGGTAGTCCTCCTTGTCGGCATAGTCATGGAGTACGCCCGCAGGCGCTAGACGCCGCCTGCCGCCGATGTCTCCTCTTCACCAGGCTCGTCCTCGCCCGATCCCTGGAGGGGCGCCTGTTCCTCGGTCTTGCGCCCGAAAGTCAGATAACAGGTGTGCGCTATCATGAACTGCGATGGCCTAGTCATGCCGGGCCTCGCCTCTAGGTTCCTGACGAGCACTTCAAGGGTCTCGATGTTCACGAAACCCTCCTCGCGCATCTTCAGCGTCAGCCTCTCCGCCTGGTTCATCGTTGGACAGATTGCGGCCATCATGCCGGAAGGAGTGAGCGCCTTCCTCACGTTCGACACCAGCTCCCAAGGGTCGCCCATGTCCACCAGGGCCGCATCGAGGTCCTCTTCGTCGATCCCTTGCTTGGCATCCTTGTTCTTGAGTGTGACGGAGCCCATGAGCCCGAACTTCTCGAGGTTCTTCCTCGCCGTCTCCTGGAACTCCGGATTGACATCATAGCTGTAGACGTGGCCCCCCGGTCCGACGAGCGTCGCGAAGGTGGCCGTGGCGGCGCCGCTCCCTGTCCCCGCCTCGAATACCCTGCTCCCGGGATGCACGCCGCATCTGAT